>JANLHP010000018.1 GCA_024654445.1 Candidatus Curtissbacteria bacterium
TTCTGTTTCGCCAAGCGTTAGTCCATCCCAAAGTCCTAGTGCGTCAATAAGTCCGTCAATATCCCCTTCAATATCACCTAGTGTCAGTCCAAGTTTGAGCCCGTCGGCAGGATCATCTGTGAGTCCTTCGGTGAGCCCATCTGTTTCTCCTTCTGTTTCACCTAGTGTTTCGCCTTCACAATCACCATCGGCTTCGGTTTCGCCTTCCGTTAGTCCGTCGGTGTCTCCATCGCAGTCTCCTTCGGCATCAGTTAGTCCAAGTGTTTCTCCATCTGTAAGCCCTTCTATAAGCCCCTCTATTTCTCCAAGCCAATCTCCCAGTGCGTCGGTCTCGCCGTCGGTTAGTCCCTCTGTTTCTCTAAGCCAAAGTCCAAGTGCCAGTATCAGTCCTTCGCAATCACCTTCGGTATCACCATCGGTTAGTCCAAGTGCAAGTCCTTCTCAATCTCCTTCTGCCTCTGTCAGTCCATCGGTTAGCCCGTCGGTTTCACCATCCCAGTCTCCATCAGCTTCAGTTTCTCCATCAGTAAGTCCATCTGTTAGTCCATCTGTTTCACCGTCTATCAGCCCATCAGCGGTATCAAGTGTTTCACCGTCTGTTTCACCATCTGTCAGTCCCTCAAGAAGTCCATCAGTAAGTCCAAGTGTTTCACCGTCTGTTTCACCAAGTGTAAGCCCGTCAATAGCAGGAAGTATTTCACCTTCAGTTTCTCCATCAGTATCACCATCACCCGCAGGCTCTGCTTCACCATCAGTCTCGCCATCTGCGGCTACGAGTGCATCTCCCTCGATTTCACCAAGTACGTCACCTTCTGCGGCTTCTTCTGCCAGCCCCAGTCCTTCACTCTCTGCAAGCCTTTCCCCATCTCTATCCCCTTCGGTTAGCCCTTCACAAGAAATAACGCTCACCGAACCGATTTTCTCAAAGAACCCTTCAATCATCGGCACCGAGTCTGTTTTTGGCCAAACCTTGTCCACGACTTACAGCTATAACCGCCTACCCTCTTGGAACACTCTTGGCAGACCCCAATACCCAAGGGACGGAGCAATTGGTTTTAACGTAGAAACAAACAGTTTGGAATTCTGGAACGGGAAGAGCTGGCAAAGACTGCAGATGAGAAGAATCTTGTAAGGATTCTTATTAGGTCTAACTTACAAGCGAAATTTAAAAATCGAATTTTTGATATAGAAACTGACAGTTCTAATCACTTTTTAGAGAAAATGTCTTGCTAAATAAGACCTTGCAAGCATTTTCATAACACTCTTGCTATGAAAATCTACGGTCCTTATAATTACTAATTGATATGGCCAGAAGTAAACCTCTTCTTATCGAGATAGGACAAGGCTTATCTCTAATGCTCGGTTTACCAACAATCACCTCCTGGAACACTCAAAGCCGGCCCAAAAACCCCAAATCCGGAACCTTTGGCTTCAACCTAGAGACAAATAGCCTTGAATACTGGGACGGGAAGAGCTGGTTTGCAGCATCCTTAAGTAAATCACAAACTTCCGAGGTCTAAATGTCCTCAATATTCTGGAGCCTTGCCCACTGACCAAGGATGGTATTAAAACAGAAATAATCTATCGAACTGAATTTTAGACTCGTTTGTCAAAATTAGTTTTAAAGCTAGCCTTGTTTCAGGGCTTGCCTTTTGAAAATTTAGGCTTTAGGATATAGAGTGGAATGTTCAACTTCATAAAAAACCTAAGCCCAGTGGAAGTCGGCGCCATTCTCTTAATCCTAATAGTCCTCTTCGGCGCGAAAATAGTCACCCGCCTCGCCAAAACCGGCGGTCAGTCCTTTAAAGAAATCAAAAAGGTTAAAAAGACTTTTACAGAAGCACTGGAAGATAACAGTGACGGCACGACAAAATAAGGAATATTCTTAATAATCTATGCCAACAATTGGGGCAACCGAATGGATAATCATTGCTTTTATTATTCTCCTACTCTTTGGAGGCAAAAAAATACCGGAATTTTTTAAAGGTCTGGGAGAAGCGGTTAAGGAATTCAAAAAATCCTCGAGAGATTTAGGCGAAGACGAGGGAAAAAGTAAGAGCTAACTAGAATGCATTTTTTGTGTGGAAAATATCACTCCCCTCAATTACCCTCAACTTAAAGCAGAATTAGAAAAATATCAGCCTTTCTTACTTGAAGCTAGAAAAAGATTGATTTTTACGCTTTGTGTATTTGCAACTGCAACAATTGCGGGATTTGTCTTCTATGAAAAAATAATCAAGTTCCTGATCAGGATCTTAAACCTCGAGGGAATTAACGTAGTCTTTACGTCGCCTTTTCAGTTTATTACTCTTGCAATCAGTTGCGGCCTAGCAACGGGCCTTGTGATCTCCTTTCCACTTTTCGTCATCCAAATTCTATATTTTCTAAAACCCGCCCTGAGAAAAAAAGAGTTCAAGATTGTAACGCGGCATTTACCACTCTTCTTCATTCTTTTTTTGGCTGGATTTGTATTCGGGACACTAATTATGAAGTGGCAAATACAAATATTCTTAGAAAAATCGGTATCTCTTGGTATCGGCAATGTTTTGGATATCAGCCGCCTTCTAACCACAGTCCTTTTAACTTCAGTACTTTTGGGAATCGCTTTTGAATTCCCTCTAGTCCTTCTTATTCTTTTGCGTACCGGAATTATCAACGGTCAGCAATTGAAAAGATCCCGTAGATGGGTCTATCTGGGCTCCTTTCTTTTTGCTATTCTTCTTCCCGCGGACTCAATTTTGGCGGACGTCTTTCTCGCTTTGCCCCTGATAATATTGTTTGAGATTACATTACTGTTAAATAGACTACGAAAATAAATAGATTTACAGAATTGAAAGCCACTTATTATGAGCGATACATCCTCGGCCTTCAAACGAGGATGAGAGTGAATCTTTGAGCGAATATCAAAATATCATGGACTTTTAGTTCGTAAGTAGTTTATTCTAAAGCTCTAATCCCGGGAAGCTCGCGGCCGGCAAGAAACTCCAGCATCGCTCCGCCGCCCGAAGACACGAAAGAAAATTTATCTAAAAGTCCTTTTGAAGCTAAAAATTCGGTTGTTTCCCCGCCACCGACTACGGAATATGCGCCCGAATCAATAATCGCCTTCGCGATTGCCATCGTTCCTGATTCATGTCCTTCTTCAAAAAATCCGACAGGCCCATTCCAAACCACGGTTTTAGCTCCCTTTATTGTCTCAACGAATCGATTCACTGATACATCGTCAATATCCTTACCATTTGGCGTTAAGCTAGCAACTATAACATTTGACTTTTTGTTGTCATTCTGGAGCGAAGCGATAAGAGAGCTTGTTTCTCGCGAGCTCGAAATAGAATCTCTAGATCCTATCGTGGTCGTTGCCACTCCAGAATGACGATTAACTGAAACTTCATTAGTTATCAGCTGTTTTGCGATAAGTCCTCCCACCAATACCTTATCTGCAATTTGGGCTAAATTATTAACAATGGGAATCTTAGTCTCCATTTTTGCTCCTCCAACCACAGCAACGAAAGGCCTTTCCGGCCCCTCAAGCAACCTTGAAAGCTCCTCTACTTCTTTTTGTAGGTGAATACCGGCTGCATGCGTCAAAAAAGCAGGAACCCCAATTATAGAAGCGTGCGCACGGTGGCTATCTCCGAAAGCATCGTTGATGTAAAAATCGGCCATGAACGCTAGTTTTTTCGCAAAATCCGGATCATTTGCTTCTTCTCCGGGCCAAAAACGCAGATTATCCAAAAGGACAACCTCTCCCTCTGTTTTTCTTTCCAAATCATCCTTAAATGTAATTTTGCGGCCTAAAATTTCTGCGAGTGGTGCAAGAAGTTTGTCCGTGGATAAGGCAGGATCTCTTTCCTCCGGCCTCCCGATATGTCCGGCAATCATTATTTGCGAAGCACCGTGTTCTAAAAGATAATCAAAAGTAGGTTTGATATTCCTAAGCCTAACCTCATCTTTTAAGTCGCTATCGAGCGGCACATCCAAATCCGCCCTCAAAAACACTCTTTTGCCGGAAACGTCTAAATCGGAAAGCAATTTCATAGAAATAGTATCTAGTATCCCTACCTTAGTATCAAGTAAATAATATGAATGAGGAGGAAATTTTAAGGGTTAAATATTATCTCTCCAGGCAGCTAAACGGCCAACTCCTGCAAGTGTGTACATATCTCTAAGTTGCATCGCCCTCGTCCAATGGATAAACCTAGAATTCATAATTCTTTTACCCATGGCAGACTCGGGATTAGGCTGAATTTTATCAGGGTCAAACTCAAACTCTCTTTCGATAGGATTCTGTGAATCGTTAACTTGCTTAACTTCGTCCGCATGAAATAAAACTTTATAAAATCTGTCACCTTTATCAGGGGTATCTGTGATGAAAAATGCGGTGTTTGGATTTGTTGGCTCGCCATTCAATTCAGCTTGCCAGCCTCGACTCAGCTGTTCATCTTCAGGAATTGGTGCAACATTCTTTAAACGTGATTCTCGCGAAGAAGACTCTAAAATCCCGCGCATGCGAGCTCGAGCAGCGCTCACTCTTTCGCTCATACCCTCCGGTCGCCCTCCTAGCCTTTCATTTGTCATACTTTATCGCGGATTATAGGATTGCATACGTCCTTTGTCAAACCTCCGACAATTCCCACATCGTTCGTACTTCCCCAACTAAATATAAAGATCCCGTTACTAAAACTAGCTCATCTCTTTTCCGCTCATTCACAGCCTTAAAAACTGCTTCTTGAGAGTTTTTAATCGCTCTGACCTCTTGAAAACTTTTGAGATATTTCTCAATTTCCTCTGCCGGAACAAAACCAAATTTATTTACCCCTCGAAGTCTTTGAGACGGAGTGGGGCCTGTATCTGTTACCGCATTAAATTGTGTAGCAATTACTCTTTTAATTGGTAAATCTTTCAATAATTGATCCAACATTTTTTTCCACTTTTTCCCTTTTTTAAAAGCAATAACAAGAACTGTGTTTAAGGTGAGATTCCTGTTTACAGGGTCTCTCCTTAAACGACTTTGTTTCGAGTTTCTGACAAAATTAATCAGCGCTTTAATTTTGTCAGTGTTATGCGCCCCGTCTAAAATTACAAGGTCGTTAATTTCTTCGAACCTCCCCGGAAAATTCGCGCTAAAAGCCTTGTCTATTTCTGCGTCATTTACACGGATTTTTAGGGCCTTGAGCGCTGAAAGAGCCAAAAGCGCGCTAGGTGAAATACCCCGATTGGAAAGCCCAATTGGAGGTTTTTGAGTACTAACCTTAATCAGCTGCGACTTATTTTTCACAGCAATTTTCTCAATGACAGAAAGTGCTTTTCCGGTCACTGCTGTCACAACCGGAACTTTAACTTTTATAATCCCCGCTTTTTCAAAAGCGATTTTTTCTATTGTGTTTCCAAGGATTTCTGTATGGTCCAAACCAATGTTGGTAATGACAGCAATTCTGCTCTCCAGGACATTTGTCGCGTCCAACCTTCCACCGAGCCCTACTTCGACAACCGCCCAGTCAACTTCCTCCTCCGCGAAATATTTAAAAGAAGCGGCAACTAAAATCTCAAAATAGCTCGGAAATCCAACCTGCGAGGCTCCCATTTGCTCTACAACCGGTTTTATTTGGTTGAATAGACTGATGAACCTTTTCATTGACATAAAACCGTCATTCTGGAGCGAAGCGATAGAATCTCTCCGGTTTGTATAGATCCTATTCGAAGAAAAGCTCTGCTTATCGGTCGTTTCACTCCCTCCAGGATGACGAGAAGAAAAAATTTGCATCCTCTCTCTTATATCCACCAAATGAGGAGAAACGTGAAGACCGACTTTAAACCCTTTTTGCCTCAAAAGTCTTGCAGTATAAAAAGCCGTCGACCCTTTTCCGCTGGTTCCGGCAATATGAACTGATTTAAATTTTTTTTCTGGATTTTTTAAAAGTTTTAGAAGATACTCAATTCTCGAAAGTCCTAAGTTCTCTTTTCCGTAAACTTGCGGGATAAAATTTTCAACCCAATCTCTAACTTCGTAATAATCCTTAAACATGAACTCTCCACCTTGCCCTTCCGTAGCCTTTGGCGAAGGAGGGCCAATCGCGCACATCATAGTAATCTCTCAACATCTTGTTTTGGAATTAACTAGGAACCTCTGACGACCCGTCGACTACCGTAGTCTCATAATGGCTCTTCAGTATCGCTGCTGATATAGCGACAAGGGTGCTAGATCGGCGTCGAAGCGGTACTCCAAACTTTTTAAGAATACGTGATTTGAAGGTTACTATAGAGCTTTCTCCGTATCCAAGCAAGGCAGAAATCTCCTTAGTATTATATGCTTTGGCTAGAGCAGCTAAAACATTACCTTCTGTATGTTTTAATGGAATTACAGGAGACAGGGGTAACCTCGAAGTGTCTACAATATTCGTAGCTACGGCAATTACTATTGCTGCACTAGTATCATCACTACCTGGTCCAAACCCCTTTACCGCATCAATTACTTTACCTGCTTCGAGATCAACTCTATATAATGGAACGCCTAACCTTATGGCTGTTTCCCTATTTCTAAGTCCGTCAACCTTACCTTGTAGAACACTAGTCTGAGTAGGCGTAAATAAGCGATTAAGTTCGCTTTCCTCAAGATCCCCTAATGAATAATTCATCCAAGTCAAAAAGCCTCTAGCCGGTGAAACATCGCCGTTCTCAATTACACCCCTATCCTGATCTCTCATAACCGAGAAATTTAACACAAGATAGATTACATTCGCAATCACTGTATAAGAATTAGTAAAATAAGTCTAATGGATCTGCCTGCAAATTATTTCTCTTATCACTTCTCCTATGCTCTACCAAACTTTATAAAAACTCGCCCTGCTCACCTTGCTTCCGTTGCCGAGTTTTTTAATATCGCAAGTCTCACCAAAAACCTCTTCTCACCCTACCGCAGAATGACCTCAACAACCCAAAAAACCACGCTCACAGACAGAATTTCTTTTAACCTGATTTCTCGAGGAATTGGCGCAATAATAAGGCTAATTTTCATCGCGATTGGAATTTTTGCAATTGCAATATTCTTTATATACGAAATTGTAGCTTCGCTTCTATATATATTGCCTATTTTCTCTCTGCCCGGTTATTTAAAACTAAAGAGTGAAAGAGTTTTGGAAACCGATCTACAAAATTCCCAAAAAATTATTGAGAAACTTAAAAAATCATCGTTTTTTGAGACGATCGTCCTATTTTTCGATGAAAACTTCAAAAAAATTCTTGAATCTCCCCCACCCCAGGAAATTGTCAGCGCTTTGAAAAAAAGCTCGGTAGAAAACGTTATGCTCTACCTTTCAAAAAGCTGGCCAAACCTCAAATCATACTTGGAAAGCATCAACGTAAACGAGCAGGAATTTACGACGCTTGCAACTTATATCGACAAACTCCAAAAAACTCACGAACACGCAAAACCCGCGCCTATTGGCCAGCTTCTAAGCTACGGTTATACAAATACTTTGGACAAATACGGCACAGAACTGACAAATAAATACTTCCCACACCTTGATCCTAAAGTCGAAATCATCGACCAAATCGTAAAGATAATTAATAGGCCTCAGAACAATAATGTTCTCCTGATTGGAGAAGTCGGCGTTGGTAGACACAGCGTCGTTGAAACCCTTGCTTCGCAAATCAAAAGACAACAAATCCCAAGCCTTAAAGGAAAACGAATAATTCTTCTGGACACGATCGCCCTCCTTGGCTCTACTCAAAACATGGTTGACATAAAATCTAACTTCGAAAACGTACTTACGGAAGCCAAAAACGCTGGAAATGTAATTCTGGCAATTAACCAAATAGACCGCGTCGCATCTCCGCTCGAAGAAAGAATAGATCTTACAGAAGTAGTAACTACAGTCTTAACCGACAATTCCCTACCCATAATAGGAATCGCTACACCCGAAGATTTTAATCAGTTCATTCGGCCAAACGGCGCAATTCTTAAACTTTTCGAGAAAATAGACATCGAAGAGCCGGAAAAAGAGAACGTCGAAAGTATATTAATTGGAAAAGCGATGGATTTTTACAAGCAGCATAATGTTGCAACAACCCTTCCCGCAATTTTGGAAATTATCGAAAAAAGCGCCTCGCTTGTACAAGATACATATCAACCAGAAAAATCGATTGTAATTCTCCAGGACGCAATTGCTCTTGCCAAAGAAACTAAGAAAAAACAAGTCGATGTGGAAACTGTAGACAAAATAATTTCGGCAAAAACGAAAATTCCTCTTGGAAAAATCACAGAAGGTGAAACCGAAAAACTAAAAGATCTCGAAGGTTTCTTGCACAAAAGAATCGTTGGACAAAATGAGGCGATTAGTGTCATCGCGAAAGCCATGCGCAGAGCAAGAACCGGTATCGAAAAAGATCACAAAACGATCGGCTCCTTCTTATTTTTAGGACCAACGGGAGTCGGAAAAACTGAAACCGCAAAGGCGCTAGCAGAAACCTATTTCGGCAAAGAAAGCAAAATGATTAGGCTCGACATGACAGAATTCGGGCAAATGGACAGCGTAAACCGCCTTATTGGCGACGTCCCTACCAAAACTCAAGGGCAATTAACATCTCTTGTTCATCAAAATCCTTTTGGGCTTCTTTTACTGGACGAGTTTGAAAAAGCGAGCCGTGAAATTCAAAACCTTTTCTTGCAGATTCTCGACGAAGGTAAATTAACGGATGCCTTTGAGAAGAAAACGAGTTTCGAAAACATAATCGTCATCGCGACCAGTAACGCCGCGGCAGAATTTATCAGGGAAGAAATCTCAAAAGGCTTAAGCGAAGGACTATCCGAAAAACTTATCGACTACATTCTTTCTCAGGGAATGTTCAGCCCCGAGCTCATTAATAGATTCGACGCGGTTGTCGTTTATCACCCATTAACTCCAAAAGAAGTAGAGCAAGTTTCAAAGCTAATGCTCACAAAGCTTGCCATGGAAGTCAAAGACAATAAAAATATCACTTTAGAAATAACAGATGAACTCGCCAAAGTTGTTGCTCAAAAAGGCTACAATCCAGAATTTGGTGCGCGTCCAATCAACAGACTCATTCAAGACAAAATCGAAGACGGAATCGCGAAGATGCTAATCGCGGGCACAATCAAAAACGGCGACAAAATTCCAGCAGTAACGTTACTTGGCTTTCTCTAAAAAACTGATACCAGCGTTCCGGTACCCGCCCAATCAAAAAGCCATTGGGCAGAAGCGAGCGGAACGTTCACGCAACCATGACTGGCGCGCCTGCCAAAATTATTGTGCCAGTACGCCCCATGAATGGCGTAAGCCTGGTAGAAATAAAGTGAGTTCGGTACATTTTTAATGTGGTATTTACCGGAAGGATAAATGTTTTTATATGGTGAAGGCCCTCTCATGTCATGCATCGCAATTTTCCTAGTCACTCTAAAGTTCCCTTTCACTGTAGGAGTTAAATTCATACCCGTTGATACCTTCGTCTGGTGGACAATTTTTCCGTCTTGCCAAGCTCTGAGCGTTTGCGAACCGAGATCCACCGTTATCAATTTCTCGTTCGTGTAAATTTGCGCGTGGACAGTAGAAAGAGGAAATAAAAACAACAGACAGAAGAAGATGGCAGCTAAAGCTCTTCGCATATCTGTCTTTAGAATAACATTAAATATCCTTCTTGTAAGCTCACAAATTTTGATCTAAAATTAGCCGCAAGGTGAGAGGTGAGAGGCTTCTTCGGACTGTTGCTGCCGCGACTGTACTTGCAGGCGCTGCCCACTTTGCGCATACAGAAACTTCTGCTGCCCCTGTTCATCCTGAACCTTCTTTTTTTTCGCCTGTCGACGAAGATCAACCGCGAGCTCAATTGAGCCATTTCACTCCTCAGGAATTGGATCAACCAAGAATCCCCATCAATCCTTTTTTACCCCAAATAGAAAATCAGGAAAGAATAACGGTAGCTCCAGATTATACGATGGTCGAGATAAGTATCGAGTCTCTAGACATAACAAATGAAACCGTCATAAATGTCGAGCAAAAACGTCCTGATCCCCAATCAGCATATATCATGGACGTCCCAAATCGAGGATTCGCTACTACTAATAAGAAAGACGGTGACTTAAAAAAAAGTCTCCTCGCCTATGTTCACTCTTTTGATGGTCCAATCCCCAGAAAAGGAAAATCGTTGGAAAAATTAGAAAAAGGAGACGCAATTAGTATTTTGGTAGTAGATAGACGGACGGGAAACCGTTCCATTTTGGATTTCGAGGTTCAAAAATTCATGATAACTTCAAGTGGCAAGGATAATGCGTGGGAAAGAGCATTGAAAGAAGACCGTGTAACAGATGTTTTGGAACTACGTATTGTACTTCAAACTTGCGCGAGGATTAACGGTAACTGGCTCTTATCCTCCGAACAAATAGAAAAGATAAAACGAACAAAAGCAGGGTTGATTGTAGATAGAGGTGATATGGAGAACCCAAAAGTCGAACTTTATTTTCTGGTTATTGGTGAATTAGTTAAAGAAACGCCTTTACTAAAACCTAGCCTTTTCGGGGAACGATAAATACCGAAATAATATAAAGAATGACTCCCGGAAAAATTCCGGTTAAAATAACCAGCGCGACAAAAGCTAGTCTCAGGATTGTGGGATCTACGTCAAAATACTCCCCAAGTCCCCCAAGAACTCCGGCAAACACTTTGTCTTTTCTTGATCTATAAAGTTTTTTCTGTACTACCATTTTGGTGGGCCCAGATGGGATCGAACCATCGACCTCCGTCTTCTTTTTGCGTAGCAAAAATATAATTTGAAAAATCGTGTGGGTCTGAAAGGAATCGAACCTTTGACCCTCGTCTTATCAGGACGATGCTCTACCACTGAGCCACAGACCCATAAATTTTTCAAAATCTCTCAGGACGACGCCGAGTCAAACTCGGCTGACACGTTTAACGTGTCGCCCTACTTCACCCCATCTAAAGGCGGGGCAAGTTGAGCCACAAGCCCATTTTGAGGCCTGGATCGGAATATCTTCCTCTTTAGTAGACTAAAGAGCGATATTTTTCGCTTACGCGAAAAAGTGAACCGAATCCCTGCTTGAGGCGCAGAGGGGAATCGAACCCCTGCATCGAGGTTTTGCAGACCCCAGCGTTACCACTTCGCCACTGCGCCACTTTCATAAACTCTACGCCTGCCTGGACTTTACCCTGAGTTCATCGAGGGGACTTGGCTACCAGGCCATTTTTTTACTATCTACCTTGGAAATTATCCCTTGAATCCATTCTCATTTCCGCCCCTTTGCAGACAGCCATACCAAGACTTAGTGCTCCTATCCCACCACCAAGTAGCACTCCGTTAGCGGAAACTCCTCCCGCAATGGATCCTAGTGCTCCCACTTTTCTTAAAGCTTCTCCCGCCCTATGCACTTGTTCGGCACGAGGCATGTTTACATGAGGTCTCTCCACTTTATTGTTTACCTTTCATTAGGGCCCAACCGGCACCCATAGAGACTACACCGACAGACATAAATACGGCTATTCCTAGCCCAGCTCCGGCAACCGCCAGAACGGCACCTGCTTTAAAAAGGCGCGAATCCCAGACCGTTTTACGTTCTGCACTAGCTTGTCTCTCTGTCATGGCTGTGCAAATTTTATCATAAAGTATGTCAGGTATCATGTGACAGGAGATCAAGAAGAATTAGCACAAAAAAAGTGCCATTTTTACATGACACTTGCAACCGATACTTGAAACTCTAAATTGAATTTCAAAAAGTGGTACCCAATACTCTTCTTATTAAGAGACCTGTTTAAGGCTACAGGTAGCCCACTGATTTTAACGATTCCAGTAAATCGTCACTTCCGACACGTGAGAGTCGGAAACGTTTTGGAACAAAAAACCGAAGTTTTATGTTCACAGTCTCCTTAGAAAGGAGGTGATCCATCCGCTCCTTCCAGAACGGATACCTTGTTCATGGTTACCCCAGCATTACTGCCAGGCATGGACTATATCTTCACCCTTAAAAACTTCGACTTAACAGGATGCCAAGAACCTACAATTTCGGCGAACTTTTGATACGAGCTTGCTCGTATAAAAAACCGAAAGTAGTTAGCATCCTTTCTAAAACTGGGATTATGAATTACCCCGCAATTAATTTCTAATTGCTCAAGATAATCCCTAACATTACTAAGGTCAATTTTATCTTTTTGTGCAAAATATAAATAATATCTCACACCCTTCGACCTTGCGATACCACCATCCGTATCAAAATAACCTCGAATGTAATCAATCTTGTCTTGGTTCGAACTGATCTCAGTTTTATCAAGAACAGATTTTACGAATTCTACTATGAAGTAGTTTCTGTTTCTTCCTTCTTTATAAATCCAGGCGCGATATCCAAGTGCAATAATTCCATCTCTCAGAAATTCCGCATTAGGATAAATCTTTCGCACCTATTCGATAGGTTATTTTACGAACAGTTGCATCATGTAATGCTCCCAACAGATAAGCCTTCGTCATTAATAGGGGTTGGCGTGTAGTCTCTACGGGGTCAATTCTGCATTGCAGAACGACTTCCCTCGGTATTATCCTTCGATTCTAGATTATCCGAAGATAACACGAAAATCAAGTGGGATTTCCACCGATACAGCCAAATTTTACAGGAAGATTACTCTTCCAGGTCGCAACGATCAGTTTGATCAAACGACTTAGTCCCCATCGCCGATTTTGCCTTGGGCCCACAAATGTGAGACTTCAGGCACCCCCGACTTTGTTGGCTTGACGGGCGGTGTGTACAAGACCCGAGAACGTATTCACCGCGGCCTGCTGATCCGCGATTACTAGCGATTTCAACTTCATGAGGGCAAATTGCAGCCCTCAATCCGAACTGAGACTGCTTTTGTGAGATTAGCTTCGCGTTACCACGTTGCGAACTCGCTGTAAAACAGCCATTGTAGGATGTGTGTAGCCCAGGGTATAAGGGCCGTGCTGACTTGACGTCATCCCCTCCTTCCTCCACGCATTTAGCGGGCAGTTTCGTATGAAAATTTAACATACGATGGGGGTTGCGCTTGTTAACCCACTTAAGGGTGCGCCTCACGGTACAAGCTGACGACAGCCATGCAGCACCTGTCCTAACACTCTCGAAGAAGGTCTTCTGTTTCTAGAAAACTTGCAGTTAGGATGTCAAACCCTGGTAAGGTTTTTCGCTTTGTTTCGAATTAAACCACATGCTCCACCGCTTGTGCGGGTCCCCGTCAATTCCTTTGAGTTTTAGCCTTGCGGCCGTACTCCCCAGGCGGGACACTTAACGCGTTAGCTTGCGACAACCAACCCGCTAAAGGGGTAAACTCGAAATCTTAAATCTTAAATCCGAAACAAATTCTAATTCTCCAAATCCTAAATTCAAAAAGTTTGAACTTTAGAAAATTTGAGTTTTAAAATTGTTTCGATATTTTGAAATTCGTGCTTCGAATTTCCCGCCTTCGGCGGGTCGGTCATCTAGTGTCCATCGTTTACGGCTAGGACTACACGGGTCTCTAATCCGTTTTGCTCCCCTAGCTTTCGTGCATCAGCGTCAGATCTCGACCAGTAACCTGCCTACGCCTTTGGTGTTCCTTGCAATATCAACGCATTTCACCACTCCACTGCAAGTTCCAGTTACCTCTCCGAGCCTCAAAGTTTATTAGTATCAAAAACAAACTTCCCGTTAGGCGAGAAGATTTCATTTTTGACTTAACAAACCGCCTACGCAACCCTTTACGCCCAGTAAATCCGGATAACGCTTGCACCCTACGTATCACCGCGGCTGCTGGCACGTAGTTGGCAGGTGCTTATTCTCCAAACCATTATGGTTGGCAAAAGGAGTTTACAACCCGAAGGCCTTCGTCCCCCACGCGGCGTCGCTGGATCAGGGTTTCCCCCATTGTCCAAGATTCCCGGTTGCTGCCATCCGTAGATGTAGGGACCGTGTCTCAGTTCCCTTGTGGCTGGCCGACCTCTCAGCCCAGCTACCCGTCATTGTCTTGGTAGGCCATTACCCCACCAACAAACTGATAGGACGCGGGCCGCTCATTCGGCCCCCGATTAAATCGGGGTTTCCCCTTTCGGGCTTATGCGGGATTATCCCTCC
>JANLHP010000019.1 GCA_024654445.1 Candidatus Curtissbacteria bacterium
CAGAGTAAAAACTTTGTCTGGAGTTATCGTTTCGCCTTCCTCTTTAGTAAGAACGTTCACGTCAACATCATTCTTTTGCTTACCCAAAACTTTGGAAACCGCGTCATCCTTTTTTTGCTCGACAGCCGTTGTTACCTTTTCTTTAGTTCCTTCTACCCCGTCTTCGAAAAATTTTTTAACACTTTCGACCGCGCCCCCTTCGCCCGTTTTTTCTGGCACAGCGGCCTTGTTGGAACTCGCACCCTGGTCTCGGATCGGGGAATCGTTCATTCGGAAAAAGATGAGAGTTCCGATAAGCAGCAGGGTGATCAATACAAATGGTGATCTTACGAAAGGCATGTTTTGAGTATATCAGCACTCGTACTCGTGCGCTACGGATTGAGTTTGGAGTAGGCTTGAGGATATAATCCCTGTATGGGAAGAGAAGGTTGTCCTCCACACCATTGGCAGATTGAGCCTCCCTTAGGACCTACTTCTTTAGGCGCGTGTGAAGATTGCGGAGTAAAGAGAGAATTTTCTAATAGGCTGGCGGCGCTCGGTGATTGGACAAGTATTAGAGACGAGGCTGCTGAAGTT
Organism: Candidatus Curtissbacteria bacterium; assembly: GCA_024654445.1. Taxonomy (NCBI): domain Bacteria; phylum Candidatus Curtissiibacteriota; species Candidatus Curtissbacteria bacterium. Next base: position 577 of record JANLHP010000019.1, read on the forward strand.
GCACTTAAAAGAGGTGAGGGCGGTTTAGATAAGGCAAAATTGGAGAAGCTGTTGGGGCGCGAGATTAGCAGTGACAATTATTAAATTATGGCAAAAGTTACAATGTACACAACCAGCACTTGCCCTTTTTGCGTAATGCAGAAAACGTTTTTCAAGGACAAAAAGATTGAGTATCAGGAAATTCTAGTTGACGAAAATCCTGATGAAGCAATGAAGATGATTGAAATCTCGGGCCAAATGGGTGTTCCTTTTACGGTTATCGACCAAGACAACGGCGAAAGGGTCACCATACTCGGTTTTGACCAAGCGAGACTCTCCGAGGCTTTAGATTTATCTTGACCCCTTCACCACTAATATCCGATACTAGATAAATGCGCATAACCTTTTTTGGTGCTGCTCGCGAGGTTACAGGCTCGAACATTCTTCTCGAAGGGCCTTCCGGCAAAATCCTACTTGAGTGCGGGCTCTTTCAGGGCAACAGACACGCTCAAGAGCGCAATCATGAGCCCTTTCAATACAACCCAAAATCAATTTCTGCCGTCATTGTAGGACACGCCCATCTTGACCATACGGGCAGACTTCCAAAATTTGTGAAGGCGGGTTTTCGCGGAAAAATCTTTTGCACGGCGCCGACGAAGGAGCTGACGGAACTTGTGCTTGATGACAGCGCGAATTTGATGAAGCATGATGCAGAAGAAGACGGTGTGCGCCCAATTTACACTCGAGCGGATGTCGCGCAGACAATGCAGCTTTTTGAAACGATTGGATATGGCGAGCCAATTGAGATCGTCAATGGGGTGACTTTGACGTTTAAAAATGCCGGGCATATATTGGGTTCGGCACTTTCTGTTTTGGAGTTTGGGGGTAAAAAATTGGTTTATACGAGTGACCTTGGGAACGTTCCTTCGGAGTTAATGTTACCTCCCGATAATATTGACTCTGCGGACTACGTTATTTGCGAAACGACATATGGCGGTAGAATTCACGAAGATTTCAAAAGCAGGCAGGAAAAATTAAATAGCGTAATCGAAAATACAATCGCTCAAAACGGCGTTTTGATGATTCCAACCTTCGCGATCGAGAGAACGCAAGAGCTCCTTCACGATATCGAGCACTTTTGCAGAACCGGTGATTGCGCTATACCCACTTTTTATCTGGATTCGCCTTTAGCCGAAAAAGTAACGAAGGTTTTCGAAAAGTACCCTGAATATTTAAACGATAAACTCAAGAAAACCCATAAAAGTGGCAACTATTTTGGCATAGACAGATTGAATGTAACTTCGAAAGTCGAAGAATCGAAACAAATAGAAAACGCGCCGAACCCTAAGGTAATAATTGCGGGTTCCGGTATGATAAACGGCGGCAGGATTTTATATCACCTGCAAGATTTTATAACCTATCCAAAAAACACTTTGCTTATTGTCGGCTATCAGGCACAAGGAACGCTTGGAAGAAGGTTGTTGGAAGGGGAAAAGGAAATAAAAATCTACGGGAAAAAATACAAGGTGGGAGCTAAAGTAATGGCAATTGGTTCTTACAGCGCGCACGCTGACAGCGCGGGGTTAATGGATTGGGTATCCAAGATTTCGGGAGTAAAAGAGATTTTTCTTGTGCACGGAGAAGCGGAACAACAGGTGGCTTTTGCAAGACAAGTAAAGGCTAAACTTAATCTAGAAGCAACCATTCCTCAAGCAGGAGAGACGTACGAACTTTAGGTCTCGTGTTTGGGTTAAGGTAACGATGCCGGTTTAGTTAAACGGTTACGTGAGGATTACTAAAACCCAAAAACAATAAACGAAACGGGCATCCTAACCCTTCCGTTAAACTTTTATTAGTCTAATCTATCGATAGATTAGACTAAAGCTAACCCAGGTTATTGACTGAGCAAAGTCGAAGTCAAATTACCCTTCGACTCGCTTCGCTCGCTCAGGGAATATTGATTCTAGCGGATTTTCGTTCGACGTAACGATGGATGTTAAGATAGAGGTGTGTCGGTTATCGTTCCCTGCATTCTCACAGATTCGGAGGAAGAATATCACAACAACCTGCTTAAAGCGGAGCACGTTGCAGATCTTATTCAGGTAGATATTATTGATGGAAAATTCGCGGATAACACGACTGTCGGGGTAGATGTAGTAAAAAAATATTTATCTTCGAGTATGCTTGAGATTCAACTTCTTGTTGAAGATGTCACAAGCTATATCGAAGAGCTTGCTCCTCTAGAATATGTTTCCAGGATCATTATTCCGTTTGAAATAGATAGCGATGTGAATGAAGCGTTTTACCATATTAAAGGTCACGGTAAACAGACCGGGCTTTCTATAAATCCTTCAACTTCCGTCAAAGCAGTTTTTCATTTCTTGGACGAAATTGACCTTTTGACTTTAATGGCTGTTGAGCCAGGATTTTCCGGCCAAAAGTTGCAAAAGGAAGTTTTTCTTAAGATTGACGAAGCTAAAAGGCTAGTTCCCGATCTGGCTCTGGAGGTAGACGGAGGAGTTAACTTTGACAACGCGCAGCAGCTTGCAAATGCCGGTGTAGATTTCTTGATCGCTAATTCTGTTTTATTTGGCGCTGACGATTTTATGCTGGCCCATGAAAAGCTCGCGAAACTTGCAACCGTCACACCATAATTAAGATAGCTTCCTCTCCTTCGGAGAGCGACATATATGAAAATTGAGAGAGCAATCTGATATATAATTAAATTGTGCCCACCACAGACAGGAAAATTCAAAGAATAACGTTTTTGGGGTACGCCGATGCTAAAGAAGCGGACGATCCTTTCAATGCCGCTTACGAAACTGCGAAACTTTGTGCGGAAGAAGGATACACGATTGTAAATGGTGCGGGGCCAGGAATTATGAAAGCCGCGACAATGGGAGCCAAAAGCGTCGGCGGCCGGACGATAGGAATTACTTTTTACCCTAAGGATATTCCTGTTTTTGAGGGCAGAGATGAGAGCAACAAAGTGGATGAGTTGATTGTTACTGACAGTTATTTGGAGCGGACTTTAAAACTGCTGGAGGTTGGCCAGGTACACGTGATTTTTAATGGTGGGACAGGGACCATAAGCGAATTTGGTATGGCCTGGGGGCTGGCACGGCTTTATTTTGGGCATCACAAACCTTTAGTTTTGTACGGCGACTTTTGGCAAGACATTATTTTTGCTTTCACGAAAGGCATGTATATTCGACCGGAGGAAAGATTGGTTTTTAAGATCGTTAACAGACCGCATAAGGTGCTCTCTGCAATAGAAGAATTCGAGGAAATGATAGATAAGGAAATGCATAATCATGACCATCCGATTTTTCAGATATGAGTAAAAACTCTGCTCATGGGACAATTTGACGTAATTACAATCGGGGATTCGACAATCGACACGTTTGTAAGAATTCACGACGCGACGATCGAGTGCGACGTGAACAGCGAGGATTGCAAAATTTGTATTAGCTACGGGGATAAAATTCCGGTTGACTCAATTGCATACGGTGTCGCCGGCAACGCCGCAAATGTCGCAGTTGGAGCTGCTAAAATCGGGGCGAGTTCCGCAATCTACACAAACCTTGGGGATGATAACCATGGCCAGACGATTAAGCAAGCTTTGAAGGGAGCCGACGTTGCTTCAGATTACATCGTTGTCAACAAGGGTAAAAAATCCAATCTTTCGGTTGTACTGACTTTTCAGGGAGAGCGGACTATTTTCGTTTACCATCAGGATTGGTATTACAGGCTGCCGGATCTTTCCCCTTGTAAGTGGCTATATTTCACGTCTTGCGCGGCAACATTTACCGAATCGAATATTGTCGACGAAGTTTGTAAGTACGTCGATAAAACCCACGCCAAGCTGGCGTTTGCGCCCGGAACTTACCAAATGAAAGCGGATATTAAAAGATACCCCAGGCTTTTGGAAAAGTGTGATCTTTTAATCTTTAATAGGGAAGAAGCCAAGGAAGCCCTAAACATTGATCCCGTCGAGACTGTCCCTGAGCGCGATTTACTCGCAAAACTTTTACTTCTAGGTCCCAGGAATGTCGTGATTACAGACGGAGACGAAGGCTCGTACGCGACAGACGGCCAGACGAATTTTAAGATGGGTGTTTTTCCGACCCAAGTCGTGGAAAAGACAGGGGCGGGAGACGCGTACTCGAGCGGCCTTGTTTCGGCGCTGGCTCTTGGGAAAAGCTTGGAGGAAGGTATGCTGTGGGGAACAATTAACGCTTCTTCTGCCGTTAAGCATATAGGAACACAAGTCGGGTTGATGCATAGGGCGGATATCGAGAAACATGCCAAAATAGTACCGGAGTTGGTAGCTACAACATTCTGAAAATTTCGAAATCCGAAGTTCGAAATCCGAGACTTAGGAGATTCTGTTTTGAGTTTCGATATTCGTACTTCGAGTTTGTTATTATTGAGTTAATGTCCAAAGTTTTTATTACTGCCGAAATTCCCAGCGTTACCATAACTCTTCTTCGCAAAAAAGGAATCAGCTGCGACATCAATAGAACCGGTAAGCCGCTGACCAAACACGAACTTAAAGAGGTATTTGCCAATTACGAAGCTGTCATTTCTTCGCTTTCCGACCAAATTGAAGAGGATGTTATTCACTATGCTTCACCGGGATTTAAAGTTATTTCCAATTATGCTGTAGGAATAGATAACATCGATGTTCTGGCGGCCAAGAGAAAAGGTGTAATCGTTACAAATACTCCTGGAGTTGCTGGTGAAGCCGTTGCAGAACACACTTTTGGTCTTATTTTAGCTTGTTCCAAAAGCATAATCGAAGCAGACAAATACGTTCGCCAGGGAAAGTTCGACCGCTGGATTGCGGATCTTTTTGTTTCTCCTCAAATTTGGGGTAAGACGATAGGAATAGTTGGGCTGGGAAGGATCGGGACGTATGTTGGACATATAGCGTTTGGAGGTTTCCGCATGAATATTTTGTATCACGACATAGAAAAGGCTGAGGATTTTGAAATGTTGACGGAAGCTAAGTTTGTGACGCTGGAGCATCTTTTGAAAGATTCGGACATTGTGACGCTCCATCTGCCTCTCACAGCTCAAAGCAGACATTTGTTGGGCAGAGAGGAATTTAAAATGATGAAAAACTCGGCGATTTTAATCAATACTGCAAGGGGGTCGATTATAGAAGAAGAAGCTTTAGTTTGGGCGCTGAAGGAAAAAGAGATTGCGGCTGCCGGACTTGACGTTTATGAGCACGAACCGGAAGTTTCTCACGAACTTTTGGATATGCCAAATGTCGTTCTAACTCCTCACACGGCGTCCGCGACCGAGGAATGTAGAAACACGATGGCAGAAATCGCGGCTCAAAATGTAATAGACGTTTTTGAAGGCAAAGAACCCTTTGGGCTTATTAAGGTTGAGTAGTTTAGAGACTGGCGTTTTTGATGAGTCTGAGTTCGGAGTGTTTAGAATCGATTAAATTTACGGCAACAACGTCCATCCTCTCCGCTTCCGGTAAGTTCCGGCGAGCTTGACGGTAGAATTTGCTTGCCCGCTCCAGAAATTTGAGTTTCTAATATCCGACGGCTTCTTCCGGCAGCCCAAACGCGCTGGTGGAACGAGTTTTAACTTCGACATAAACCAAGGTTTTGCCGTCCTTGGCGATAATGTCTATCTCCCCTCCTCTAATTCGGAAGTTGTGCTCTATTATTTTGTAACCGTTTTTCTGGAGAAATTTGACAGCCGCGTCTTCACCTATTTTGCCAATGTTGGTCATTTAAAGAGAAATTCTAGATTATAAGAAGCTCTGTGGATATTCGAAAGTCCATATTTTTTAATCGCTTCTTGATGAGATGGTGTTCCGTAACCCTTGTGCTTTCCAAAACCGTAGAGTGGATATTTAAAATGAAGCCTTTTCATTAATCTGTCTCTGTAAACTTTGGCAATTATAGAAGCAGCAGCAATTGATGCGCAAATCTTATCACCATTTTTAACTGCAGATTGTTTCTTTTTGGAAAAACTTTTTATGTAAAAGGCGTCTATCAGGCAATAGTCGGGATTAGGATTTATGTCTTTAACTGCTTTTCTGAAGGCAGCATGCGTAGCCTTACCAACTCCGAATTTATCTACGTCTTTCGATGATATTTCGACGATTGTGGTTGCAAGAGCACTTTTGATAATTATCTTTGAAAGTTTCTGGCGCAATTGGGGTTTAACGAGTTTGGAATCGGCAAGGCCAGTCGGGATTTGGAAATTCGTTGGCAGGATTACAGAAGCTACAACTAAGGGGCCTGCCCAGGAGCCTCTTCCGACTTCGTCGATTCCTGCTACGTATTTAAAACCTTTTTGCCAAAGGTTGTTTTCCAGATCCAGAGTTGGCAGGACCATAAACTTAGGTGATGTTTCTTCTTTGCCTTAGGTAGTAAAGCTTGGCACGTCTTACTCTAGTATTTTTAATTACCTTGACGCTTTCGATATAAGGCGATTTCACCGGAAATATTTTTTCTACAGCAACTTGGTTTGTGCCTATTTTTCTGACGGTAAAAGTCCTGTCTGTACCGCTGCCGCCGAAGGCCATAACAATACCTTCAAATGGAGCCGGGTTTATCTTTTTTTCCTCGAAGCTCCTTGTTATTACGCGGACGATGTCGCCTACTTTAAAAGCGGGATTTTTCGTTTCCGGCTTTTGCGCAACTGGCGTCGTTGGTGTTGTTGGCACTATTGGATTGTCCATGAAGTCGAATTATATAGCCTTTCAGATTGCCGGTCAATCAGAACACTCAGGCTGTTCAAGGTGGGATCCTTGTCATTCAGTGCCATGCGGTCCTCGCGCCCTTCGGACTGCGGGCCTAAAGGTCTCATCCTTGAACCTTTATGATTTAAGGTAGGGCACCTCTTCGAGTCTGAGCTTGAAAGCTCATCCCTCAGAGTCGAATGACTCCCGACGTCATTAA
>JANLHP010000020.1 GCA_024654445.1 Candidatus Curtissbacteria bacterium
GTGTTAAATCTATTCTTTTACATACGCCGTGTCAACTGGATTTATGTAGATCAAATAACATCAGATTGGCCTGTTCCAACAATCTTTTTCACGGTTCTGTTTCCACAATTTCTGAAATTTTTGTTAAAAATGTAAGAATAGATCGCTTTTTCTCGAAAATTTAGGTCCGATCAGTTATAATATCCGCCCTATGGCAAGCGAGAGAGCCGAACAATCTCAGGTGAACGCCTATCTTCAAGCAGTGAGCGGCGAACCTCCAATGCCTTCTTGTGTTCTTTCTCCACACTTATTGCACAAGGATGTTGCAAGATTTGTTTATGAACTAAGGCTTTTTCCTGTTATTGAACACGACGAGGAAGAAAGGCAGCAGTACATTCAAGGCATCATTGATTTTGCTCATGCCAACGATATTAAACCTCACGATTTTGGAATTCCTCTGCCAATAGGAAGGCACGGCGAAGACTATGACGAAGAATTCGAAGAGCGTTTTGCGCTTGAAGAAATGCTCAATGATCCGTCCTTCTTCACTGGACTTACCGAAGGAATAAATTGGAATTGTATTAATGGAAGAGCAAATATCGCTCGTGCCAACGAGGAAAGTAAAATTCCGTTGATGACAAACGGCTTAGACGATGAAGCGCTAAATGAGGTTTGGAAATTCCGAATGGGTTATAAGTTTGGGTTTAACGTTGGGTCGGTCAGGAGTTTTGGTCCTGGCTTTACTTTGCCGGCCAGAAGGACACCGAGTGATTATGATACCTACCACGCTTTTATGGCCGGGCTGCGAGGACGTCGAAGATGGTTCTCGGAGGAAGATTCCCCTCTAGAAAAATGTCATAGTGCAGGAATTGTCTTGAATGCCATTGTGCCAGAAGATAAGCTTGCAAAGGCTATTGGGAACTTAGATAGACTCGTAAACAGCTAGGGTTCCTTCGGCCATTTTGCGCCAGGAATATTTTTTTACTTGTTCGCTTCCCTTTTTTATTAAATCGTCTTTTGTTTTTTGTGAGGTTATTATTTGGTGGATTTTTTCTTTTATCTCTGTCACATCATTTGGATTAAAGTAAAGCGCTGCCGGGCCGTAGATTTCCTTTAGCGTTTTGATATTCGAGGATGCGACTGGGATACCGGCTGCCATTGCGTTAAGACCGGGAATACCAAAACCTTCTGAAAGTGAAGGAAACACATAAGCTTCCGCGCTTTTAAAAACCTTAACGAGGTCTTCAGCTTCGATATAGCCTGTTAAGGTGACCCATTCCGTTAAATGCATATCGTCAATTTTTTTCTGGAGCCTTTTGGTAAAAACGTCTCTCGCGCAAACGATTACGATTTGAAGGTTGTCGGTTGTCGGTTCACGGTTGACGGTTTTTGAGCTACTGTGAACTGTAGACCGTGAACTGTTAACTAAAATGGCAAACGCTTTTAAAAGGTTCTTCAAATTCTTGTGAGGATACGCGTTGCCGACATAAAGAATGAAAGGAGTCTTGATTTTATATTTTTTTAAGACGGATGCTGATTTCTCCGGGCTGAAGTACGTATCTTCCGCCGCTTCGTAAGTAACGACAATTTTCTCCGGATTAACCTTGAAGGTTTTTATGATTTCCTCTTTTACAAAGTTGGAGGGGGCAATGATTTTTGTGGATTTGTAAATCGCGTCACTGATGATTTTTTTATACGCGAATCTTTTAATCCTGTAAATTACAGGGTTTTTCGTCGTCGACGCGGATTCTTTGAAGTTGTGATGAATAAGGTCGTGGATTGTTACGATTTTCTTCCCTTTGTAAAAGATTGGAGCATTGAAATGCGGAACGTGGAGCACGTCTAGATTTTGCGCAGTAAATATTTTAGGGAGTTTTATTTGTTCCTCTATTGTGTACCAAGGGACGTCTGCCAAAACTTTTTCAAAATTCTTATTTTTCGAAAAATCCAGAAAGTTTAAGTTTTGTCTCCTTAAGAAAATTAAGTAGTTATTTTTCTTGTCTATTTCTTTTAAATTTTCAATTAATTTTTCGGTGTATTTTCCCAGCCCTGTTCCTTGCGGGCCAACAAATCTCGCGTCGATTCCAATTTTCATATTGTTCTTTTCATTTTTACATACGAGATGACTTCGACTTCGCTCAGTCAATAAAACACTAACAGTATAAGCGTTCAAGGTGAGAATCCTTGTTAAGGTCTCATCCTTGAACCTTTAAGATTTAAGGTGGGGCACCTTTCGATGCTCAAGGGTGCCACCTTAAATATGGCTTATTCCCTTGAGCGAGCCCTTCGCTGAAACTCGGGTAAACTCCGCAAGTCGAAGGGTAATTTACCCTATATTTGGTCATGCTTTGGTCATTCTGTGTTTTTCCAACAACCAAATCCCAACAAACATAATCCAGGTGACGAAAAATGGATATTTATTTTTGTAGTGTTTTTTGTAAAAAAGATACATTGCTCTTGTTGATTCCTTGAACGCTCTTTTTTTGGATTCTTTTGTCGCTTTTGAAATTTCTTCGCTCTCTCTTCTTATTCCAGAAGACGCTCCTTTGTGGTGAACTATTTTTGTAATCGGGGTGTAGATTATTTTGTAACCGGCTTCTTTAAACCGAAAGCACCAATCAAGGTCTTCACCGTAGAAGAAAAAGTCTTCGTCGAACATTCCGATTTCGTCGATGGCGCTTTTTCTCACGATCATAAACGCTCCCATACACGCGTCTATTTCATGCGCTCCGGCGGGGGAGACATCTCCCATATGATATTGGTCGAAAATTCCGGATCCTTTGAAGACATTTGCAAGACCCGAAAAGTGGCAGAATGATCTCCATGGCGTCGGGAACCTCCTTCTGCATTCCGGATCTAATCGGCCGTTTGGATATTCAACCCTGCAAGTTCCCATGGCAGTATTATTTTGCTCGTCCATGAATTCTTTCATTTTTTTGAAGGTGTCCGGCATAACTTCCGTGTCTGGATTAAGAATGACGACGTAACTGCCCTTTGCCTTTTTGATCGCCTGATTGTTGGCTTTAGAGAAGCCGACGTTTTTGGCGTTTGCGATTAAATTAACTTCGGGAAATTTCTCTTTCACCATTTGAGCTGAGTCGTCGCGGGAGTCATTGTCGACAACAAATATTTCCACTTTAAGACTTTTTGTAGCAGCTTTTGCTGACCTTAAACATTTTTCCAGAAGCTCTTTTGTGTTGTAAGAAACGAT
>JANLHP010000021.1 GCA_024654445.1 Candidatus Curtissbacteria bacterium
CTGTAAGGCGAGGACCGCAAGCTTTTGCTTATTCGAGCGAAGTCGACCCTTCGATTCCACTCAGGGTCGACACTGAGTTTACCGAATGTGTCGAGAACTACATTCCTTTTTATTTCGGATTTCGTACTTCGGATTTCAAGTTTATTAATGCCGCATCTTCAGCCCTTGATCTTCGGGTTTTCTTTGGTATAATCAAATTGTGTTTAGGCCTCTAAGCTTCATGCCACAAAAAAGTGCAGCGGACGAAATTGTGGACTGATTTGGGGTATTGACAGTGTCAAGATTTAGTGTCTAACTGGAATTAGACCACAATATATTGTGCTTTTGGAAAACTCGTGAAACAGTCTGCAACCAAAAGCAAATTTCAAAAATAGGGCAGTAAAGTAAAAAAAGTAAGGGAGACGATTTGATTTGTCCGTTCTGTTCGCATGAAGCGACGAAAGTTGTCGACAAAAGAGATGGCACCGACAGTAAAACTACTCGAAGAAGACGTGAGTGCCAAAAATGTGGCCGCAGGTTCACAACATTTGAAAGAGCCGAAACACTCGATTTATTAATAGTTAAAAAAGACGGCAAGAGAGAGGTTTTTGATAGGCTCAAGTTAAGAGGCGGCATAATAAAATCTTGCGAAAAAAGGCCGATTTCGTCAGACGACATAGAGCGCGCAATCGACGAAATTGAAGCGGAACTGCGAAAAAGCACTTTAGCAGAAGTACCAAGCAAGAAAATCGGCGATTTAGTTATTAAGAAGCTTAAAAAGTTAGACCAAATTGCTTATATCAGATTCGCGTCCGTATACAGACAATTTGCCGATATTGGAGATTTCGAAAAAGAACTAGCAAAACTATCAAAAAAACAAAGCGTATATGATTAAAAAACTGACATTACCAAAAATAGACACCAGAGCAGCAGTGCGTGAAAAAGCCAGAAAAATCGGCAGAAATATACCAAATGCCCCCAAAGAATTAATTGAACCTACACTTTCAGAAAACGCAGCCTACATAGCCAAAACCCGTTACGCATTCCGCGACGAAAAGGGCGACCCAATCGAAACACCACGCGACATGTTCTGGAGAATCGCCTACTACATAGGTGCTGCAGACACGATCTACTCGCCTCGCGGCGAGCGAGGCGAAGCAGGCGCCAAAAACTCACACACAAAAAGCGCCAAAGAGTTTTACGACATTATGGCGACGCAGCGCTTTATTCCAAATACCCCAACATTGGTCAATTCAGGCAAAACCGGTCAATCACTTTCCGCCTGTTTCGTTCTTCCGGTAGAAGACGACATGGAAGGAATCCTAAAAACGATGGGCAACATGGCAATGATTCACAAAATGGGCGGCGGAACAGGCTTCTCATTTTCCAGACTTCGTCCTAAGGACGACATAATAGGAACCAGTAAGGGCAAATCAACAGGCCCCGTCGCTTTCTTGCAAGCATATAACGACGTCACTTCTCAAATCCGCCAAGGCGGCGTAAGACGCGGCGCAAACATGGGTATCTTACATTACACTCACCCGGATATTCTGCGTTTTGCAGTTCACAAAGTAGACGAATTTTCGCTAACTAACTTCAATATTTCCGTAACCGTTACCGAAGAATTTATGGAAAAGGTAAAAACAGACACGAATTTTGTCGAAGGTGAAATAGACGTTGACGACATTATCGATGAAGTAAAAGAAGCCTACACCATACGCGACCTCGACCTTAAAAACGTAAGAGTCGAAGAAGCTGTTGCCAAACTTTACGAAGTCTGCCGCGCGACTCAAGAGGGCGAAGGTTACGACCTTCTTAACCCAAGAACCGGTGAAGCGGTCGACAAGTTAAACGCCAAAAAAGTCTTCGATCTAATCACCAAATTAGCTTGGCAATATGGCGACCCTGGCATGATTCTAATTGACCGTGTCAACAATTCGCGCGCGAACCCTACACCTCAAATCGGCCTCATCGAGGCAACTAACCCATGTGCAGAGCAGCCATTGCTGCCCTACGATGCCTGCACATTGGGTTCTATTAATCTCTCCAAGTTTGTCGTAGGCACCAAAGGTGCCGAAGATCCCGAGCGAAGTCGAGGGATAGATAGAAGGATTGACTGGAAGGGAATGAAAGAAGTAATCCATACCGCGATCCACTTCTTAGACAACGTTCTTGATATGAACGAATACCCGGTCGAAGAAATCAACAGAATGACATCGCTGATTCGAAGAGTAGGCCTTGGTGTCATGGGCTGGGCCGACATGTTAGTCAAACTCGAAATCGCATACGACACCCAGGAAGCGTACGACTTGGCGGAAAAGGTAATGCAGTTTGTCCAAAAAGAAGCGGATAACGCAAGCGTCGACCTTGCAAAAGTTCGCGGAGCTTTCCCGGCATTCAAAGGCTCTATCTACGACAAACCTGGCGAAATTAAACCTCGAAACGGCGCCAGAACAACCATTGCCCCCACCGGAACGATCTCACTCCTTGCCGATTGTTCAAGCGGAATCGAACCGCACTTTGCCCTAACTTACGCCAAAAACACAATTGAGGGCAAAAGACTCTTTACCACCAACCCATACTTTTTAGAAGCTCTAAAACAAAAGGGCCTTGAAAGCGAAGACTTACTTGCAAAAGTTGAAGAAAATAGGGGATCGGTCCAACACTTAGACGATATCCCAGAAGACCTCCAAAACACCTTTGTAGTTGCCGGCGATATCGCTCCTAAAGATCACGTTCGAATGGCGGCTGCTTTTCAAAAGTTTACTGACAACGGAATCAGCAAAACGATAAACTTCCAAAACGTTGCAACAGTTAGTGACGTCCGCGAGGCCTACCACCTAAGTTACGAACTTGGCTGCAACATGATTACCATTTACAGAGACGGATCCAGAGTAAAACAGGTTCTCGAAGTTAAAAAAGGCAAGTCTTACTACGACCAGCTCGCAGGTGGCAAGGCAACAGACGAAGAAGGGAACGCCTTACCTGAACTTCCAAGAAAAAGACCAACCCCTCAGGAAGCCTGGGGAATGCGCATCAGGAAAAAGGCAGACGTCGGCCAAGTCTACACGTCTGTTTTCCGAGATGCCGACAATTCTCCAATCGAAGTCTTTATAACAATCGGTAAAACCGGCGGATACGTTGCAGGTGCTGCCGAAGTAACCGGAAGACTGGCGTCCCGCGCGCTTAAATACGGCGCAAGCCTGGAAGAAATCGCGGGCGACCTAATCGGAATTTCCTGCGGCACTCCTTACGGTCTCGGTCCGGATAGCGTCCTTTCCGCATTTGACGCCGTCGGCAAATCGTTAATCGAGATCGCCAACGCGAAACAACTCCAGCTCCCGGTGAATGGCGAAGAGCAGACAGAAGAACAAATAATCCCAGCTAACGGCCAAGCGTACACAAATGGTCACGCGACAAGCGGAATTTCAAACGGGTCTACCAACGGAAACGGCCATTCGTTAGCTCCCGCAAATGGAGTCACAATCGAAACCAATGGCCAAAGTCTGCAGATGACAATAACAGAAAGCGCGGAACTTCAGGTAAACAGCGGTTTAATGGCCGGAATCCACGAAGAAAAATTAATCGAGAACAAATTTACAATCTGCCCGGACTGCCAAAGCCCGGTAGTCTACAAAGAAGGCTGCAGAAGCTGCGTCAACCCAACCTGTGGTTGGTCCAAGTGCAGCTGACAAATGTAATTTCGTCATCCTGAGCGAAGTCGAAGGATCTCCATATAAGTTATATACTTCCCTCATGCGAATAAATAAATTTCTGGCTCAAGCTGGCGTCGCTTCGCGTCGCAAAGCGGACGAGTTGATAGAAGAGGGGAGCGTAAGCGTTAATGGTAAACCTGCAATACTCGGACAAGACGTAAGTGAAAAAGACGAAATCCTGGTCAACGGCAAAAAAATAGACAGAAAAGCAAAAAACGTTTACATCATTCTCAACAAACCTAAAGACGTAACATCTACTGTTTACGATCGGCACGCGAGATTCACAGTCCTGGACCTAATTAAATCGTCATCCTGGAGCGAACGAAGTGAAGCGATAGGATCTAAAAAAGATTCTATCAGTCGTTCCACTCCTTCCAGAATGACAACTCGTGATCTACCGAGACTTTATCCAGTCGGAAGACTAGACGAAGACTCGACTGGATTAATCTTGTTAACGAACGACGGAGAATTAACTCAGCACCTGACTCATCCCAAGTTCCACATCGCAAAAACTTATGAAGTTCTGATTCTTGGAGAAGTCCAAAGCGATAAAATACAACAGTTAGAGTCAGGAATTGTGTTGGAAGACGGAAAAACAGCTCCGGCCGAAGTAAAAGTTCTCCAGGCATCTGCGCACAGAACTCTTTTGCAAATAACCCTTTACGAGGGTAAAAAAAGACAAATAAGAAGAATGGCAGCCGCTTTGCATCTGCACATCCTGAGCCTCAAGCGGGTTTCCATGGGCCCTTTAAAACTGGGTACCCTTCCAAGCGGCAAACACAGACACTTAACAGAACAAGAAGTTAGGAATTTAAAAAAGGAAGCTGGAATTAAGGTTTAATTTTCCCTTCGACCCATTCGGTTTACACTCAGGGTCGTACTGAGTGAAATCGAAGTACGACTCGCTACGCTCGCTCAGGGAATATTGTGGAGTAATACCTCTTCCCCTAAGAGAAATATTGACTGAGCGAAGTCGAAGTCAGTCATCGATTACTTAGACTTCCTTCCCATCCATGCAGTCTCAGAAACTCCATCCAACTTATTCGCATATCTTGCCAAAACAAAAAGCCAATCTGAAAGCCTGTTTATAAACAAAATCGCCTGTGGATTTATTTTCTCTTGTTTCGAAAGTTTAACAACCTGTCTTTCTGCGCGTCTTGCGATTGTTCTTGCCAGATGAAGTCTCGCGCCAACCTCACTGCCTCCAGGCAAGATAAAATACCTAAGTGGTGAAAGCGTCTTTTGCCACTCGTCAATTTCCGCCTCCAATCGACTGACGTAGCTCTTTCCAACTCTCAAAGTTTTAACTTTAACATCGTAAGGGGTAGCAAGATCCGCCCCAAAAACAAAAAGTTCCCGCTGTAATCTTAAAAGTTTTTTTCTAATTCTTGTCATCGCGAGCGTTGCGTGGCGATCTCTTAAATTGAGATTGCTTTGTCGTTTCACTCCTCGCAATGACGAAGAGAGAGCGGCCAAAATTACACCAAGTTGAGAATTAAGTTCATCAACCGCGCCTGTCGCGTTAATCCTGGCAGAATCCTTATCGACGCGTTCTCCACCAAAGAGGGAAGTCGTGCCGCTATCACCAGTCTTCGTATATATCTTCACTGCCTGCGATTGTAACAAATCACATCAAAATTAGCCCTCACCTTCTCCACTCACTTGACACACCCTCCCCAGTAGGGTAGGATAAATCAAATGCAAGACACAGTCAAAGAAAATGCTCTTCAAAGATTGCTCACTGCTAGGGGACACCTCGAGCACGTTATTTCTATGGTTAATTCCGAATCTTATTGCATCGATATTTTGCAACAATCCCTCGCAGTTCAGGCTGCGTTAAAAGCAGTTGATCACATTATTTTGAAAGGGCATTTGGAAGAACACGCGACGGAAGCGCTAAAAGGCAAAGACCCAAAAAAGGCGATTGACGAAATAATCGAAATTTTTGACAAGGCAAGGAGGTGATGTTGAATGTTCTTTAGATATAGTCCTCAAGCTTCACCGTCGGCATACCAAAGTGGAGACTACTTGTATGGTCATCCCATGATGGGCTGGTTTGGAGCAAATGGTAGCGGTATGTGGTTTTTTGGTATTGCGTGGCTTGTAACATGGATACTGGTAATTGCGGTGTTAGTTGCTCTTGTAAGATGGCTCTGGAAAAAAGGTGATAAAGTGAAGTAACCTTTCATGCAAACTATTGTCATTAAACTTGCAATCTTTAGTGTCGCCTTCGGTTTTGTCGAAGCCTCGGTAGTCGTTTATTTGAGACATCTTTTGGGCGCTTCTCAACCGGCGATTTCTCCAAACGGGATATTATTCCTGGTTCCCGGCATTGCCTTTTTGGAACCTCGTACCGCGCTGGAAATTATCACAGATACCCAGATACTTAATGTTGAAAGAATAAGAGAGGCTTCAACTGTCGTGATGCTCGCGTCAATAGCTGCTCTCTCGGGCAAAAACTTTTCACAAAAAATTGCCTATTTCTTTTTTATCTTTGGCATCTGGGATATTTTTTACTATATCTTCTTAAATCTCACCATTGGTTGGCCAAAATCACCAAGGGATTTAGATATTTTCTTTTTACTTCCAACACCCTGGGTAGGGCCTGTTGTAGTTCCTATCGCAATGTCTTCGGTCTTGATAGTAGCGTCATTAATATTTTTAGCAAAAAGGAGGCAATAACATGACGCACTATACATGTCCGATGCATCCGGAAGTTTCTTTGGAAAAACCGAGCCGCTGTCCCAAGTGTGGCATGAATCTGGAGCCGTCAAAAGAGAAAAAAGAAACTCGTGCAAATCACAAAATGGAAGGGCACAAAATGAAGCCAGCTACCAAGATGCCATTTTGGGAAAAATTCAAAATGAGCATGAAGATGACAATGGGAATGGAGCACACAGGTCTGGCAGGAAGGGAAATGGCCAAGCTGATGGAAGAGGATATTAAATTTAAATTCTTCTTCTCGGCAATCATCACAATTCCAATAGTCGCCTACTCCCCCCTCGGTGAACACATACTTGGATTAAGACTTCCAACGCCAATCCCCGCCTCATGGATTATGTTTATTTTGACAACCCCCCTCTATTTTTACTCCGGTTGGATTTTCCTTTACTCATCGTACGTTGCGCTAAAAAATAAAACTCTTAATATGGCTGTTCTTATCGCGGTTGGAATCACAGCCGCTTATGTTTTCAGCGTTGTACTGACACTCTTGGGGAGTGCGGAATCTTTTTACGAAGCGGCGGCAATGCTTACTACCTTTGTGCTTTTTGGGCACTGGATGGAAATGAAATCACGCAGGGGAACAACAGACGCGCTCCAGGCACTGTTCAATCTCGTTCCGCCCCAGGCAAGGCTTCTTAAAGGTGGGCAGGAAAAATTAGTTCCGACGTCTCAAGTTAAAATTGGTGATATTTTAATCTTAAAACCCGGGGATAAGGTTCCGGTCGATGGGGAAATTACGGAAGGCGAAACAGCAATTGATGAATCGTTAGTCACGGGCGAATCTCTTCCAGTTGCGAAGAAAAAGGGTGATTTGGTAATTGGCGGATCGATTAATCAATCTGGATCGGTTAGATTTAAGGCCACTAAAGTTGGCGAAGACACGGCTCTTGCCCAAATAGTGAAAATGGTTGAAATTGCCCAAAGTTCCAAAGCTCCGGGGCAAAAGATAGCCGATAGATTCGCTCAGTACTTAGTTATTGTGGCAGTAGGCGGCGGACTACTCGCATTCTTAGGGTGGTATTTTATACTAGGCGCACCGATTCTAGTCGCTCTGACCTTCGCCATTTCAACTACCGTTATTGCCTGCCCCGACGCGCTAGGTCTTGCTACTCCAACTGCCGTTGCTGTAGGTACCGGTCTGGGAGCCAAACACAATATCCTAATTAAGGACGCGCCAACCCTGGAGCAAGTTTCGAAAATTCAAGCAATAGTACTGGACAAAACCGGAACTCTGACAGAAGGAAAGCCAATCATTTCAGATGTCATTGCGAGGAGTGAAACGACAAAGCAATCTCAAAAAAGAGATCGCTTCGCTAGCGCTCGCGATGACGCAATTGCAACAATGGCCGCCGCCGAAACAAAATCCAACCATCCCCTCAGTCAAGCGGTTATCGAGGAGGCAAAAAGAAGGAAGTTAAAAATACCGACAAACATTTCGAAATTTAAAAACCTTGAAGGTCATGGCGTTGAGGCAACCGTGGAAGGCAAGCATGTGCTTGTCGGAACTGTCAGGTTAATGAAGGACAGAAATGTCAATATACAACCCCTACAAAAAGAAATAGATAAACTTCTTGGGGAGGGCAAAACAATAATGGTTCTTGCAGTTGGCACTGATGTGGCGGGAGTTGTCGCGGCCGCGGACCCAATTAAAGAAAACGCGAAACTGGCAATTTCAAAGATGCG
Source organism: Candidatus Curtissbacteria bacterium (assembly GCA_024654445.1). NCBI lineage: Bacteria > Candidatus Curtissiibacteriota > Candidatus Curtissbacteria bacterium. The sequence goes on from JANLHP010000021.1 coordinate 8,103, forward strand.
AGAATCAGGGCTGGAAATCGCAATGATTACCGGTGACAACCGGAAAACAGCTGAAACAATAGGGAAACAATTAGGCATAAAAAGAATTTTTGCCGAAGTTTTACCTGAAGATAAAGCGAAATACGTCAAAAAACTCCAGGACGAGGGTAAATTCACGGCAATGGTCGGTGACGGGGTTAACGATGCGCCGGCACTCGCTCAGGCTGATATTGGCATTGCGATTGGAGCGGGTACGGATGTGGCGATAGAAACTGCCAAGGTAGTTCTGATGAAATCGGATCCGGCAGATATTTTAAGGGCGATTAAACTCAGTAAAGCGACTGTTGTCAAAATGAAACAGAACCTCTTTTGGGCATCAATTTACAATCTTTTGGCAATTCCTGTGGCTGCTGGCGTACTTTATCCCAAGTTCGGAATTTCTCTACGTCCCGAATGGGCGGCGCTTTTAATGAGCTTGTCATCAATTATTGTCGCCACAAACGCGGTTCTTCTAACCCGGACGGAAAAAGACTTAATAACAGTATAATTTCGAGTGATAGCTGGAAATTACATCAGACGAGCGCAAGCGAGGGCTGATATAGTTCAGGCCATACGTTTTTGTACGTCTCGGGCCCTTTTCTTTAGTGTTTTAGCGCTTAGTTTGCTAAAATACGCATAAAATGCCAGCCAAAAACGCGGAAGAAAAAATAATACTCGAAATTAAAATTCCGAGAGAATCCGAAGAAACACCGGAGTCTTTCGCGTCGTTGCTTTCCAATCTAACAGGATTGCTTTCAAACTCACGAATATCTCAAGTTTTAAGAAAAGAGCCCAAATCAATCGCGCTTGAAATTGCCTGCTTTGACCAGTCAATACATTTTTTCATCATCATTCCCACTTCGATCAAAGAATACATTGAAAGTCAGATCACCGCTCAGTACCCCGTTGCCTTAATGCTTCCTCAAAAAGACTATCTTTCAGACTGGCTCGGCAAGTTTTCTTTCGCGCACGCCCAGCTCGTTTTCGGAAAACCATACTACTACCCTATTCGCACATTTGCGGATTTTAAAGATATAGATCCCCTCTCCTCTGTCCTCGCGACAATGTCCAAAGCAAAAGAGCAAGAAGTTTTCTTGGTCCAGTTTATAATTACTGCCGCGCCTTCTAGCTGGCAGCGTCAGGGGTACAGCGCTCTTGCTCCTAAACAAAGAGCGCCTGGGGAGGTTCAGGAACAAATCCCTGGAAGAAACTTGATTCAGGATAAAATTTCAAAACAAGGCCTCAAGGTGTCCGCCAGAATTCTCACCGGCACAAGTGACGCGTTCACCAAAAAAATACTTCTAGATTCACTCGCGGGCAGTTTTGGGAGTTTTTCTCAAGGAGAAGGAAACTATTTGAAGCTTAAAAAGCCGTCTGGATTTTCCAGGAATAAATTACTGAAAGCTATATTCGAGCGAAAATTTTACCCATGCCAAAGGTCCCAGTATTTCAATACCGCGGAACTCGCGAGCCTTTATCATTTTCCTTCACAAAAGTTATCCAGCGTTCATAATATTTCCTGGGGCACGAGTTTTGCTTCGGAACCGCCCGAAAATTTACCAACTCCAGACTCAGCCGACAAAGAAAACATTAATTTCTTTGCCAGAACGAACTTCAAAAACAAGCTAACAACTTTTGGGCTAAAACTGGAAGACAGAAGAAGACACACATACATAGTAGGGAAGACTGGAACAGGAAAATCGACGCTGATTGCAAATATGGTCATAAACGACATAAGAAACAACAGGGGAGTCGCGGTCATCGACCCCCACGGAGACCTTTCGGAAATTCTTCTCGATTACATTCCAAGCTTTAGGGTCAACGACGTTGTTTATCTAAACCCTTCGGACAAAGAAAGATCTTTCGTCCTCAACCCTTTGGAAGTAAAAGAAAAAGCTCAAAAAGAACTGGCTGTTTCTGGAATCATCGCTATTTTCCAAAAAATTTACGCGCACACCTGGGGACCACGACTCGAACACATTTTAAGAAACACGCTTTTCACCCTAACCGAAGTTCCAGACGCGACGTTCATGGATATTTCAAGATTTTTAACAGACGCCACCTACAGAAACAAATACGTCGCGAAAACAAAAGATCCTGTGATTTACAATTTCTGGAAAAGCGAATTCGACAAAATGGACCCTCGGCTTAGATCGGAAGCGATTTCGCCAATATTAAATAAAGTAGGGCAATTTTTAAGCGCCGGATCAATCAGAAACGTCGTCGGCAGACCTCATTCAACTATCGACTTGGAAGAAATTATGAATACTCGAAAAATCTTAATTCTCAATCTTTCGCAGGGAAAACTCGGAGAAGATTCGTCTTCGCTTCTTGGCGCGATGTTTATTACAAAACTGCAGCTTGCCGCGATGAACAGGGTAAATATGGAAGAAGAAAAGCGTAAAGACTTTTTTCTTTACGTTGACGAGTTTCAAAACTTCGCGACAACTTCATTCATAAAGATACTTTCGGAAGCGCGAAAATATAGACTTAACTTAACTTTGGCAAATCAGTACATGGCGCAGGTTTCTCAAGATGTTGAAAAAGCGATCATGGGGAACACGGGGAATTTACTTTCGTTCATCGTTGGCGCGGATGACGCGAACATTCTTTCTAAAGAATATGGGGAAGTATACAAAGCAAACGACCTGACATCCCTGGACAGGTATCAAATGGTCGCCAAACTAACAATCGACAATCACATCTCCAGATCGTTTTTGGCCTATACCTTGCCTCTACCTAATTCTAAAACTCAAAATCGCCCAAAAGTTCTTCAAGTTTCTGCCGACCGCTACACAAAACCGGTCTGATTTAAGGTGGCATCCTTGAGTCCTCGAAAGGTGCCCTACCTTAAATCACATATTGTTGAATCGCTGAATCGTTCTAGAATAATTAAGCGGTTTTAACGATTAAACGATTTTTCTGAGTATTCTGAAATTTATTTCCTCTTTCGTCCTTTTGTTCTGCGGTCGCAGAATGGACTCATCAGATCAAGCACACACTTGATGAGAGGCGGCTACCATACGGTAAATTTTTGACCAGGAGGTCAAAAAAGTACTGTTGGTAAATTTGATCTTGCGATCAAAATGTCGATTTCTCGACGCCGCGGCAACTTATCCCTAAGGATAAAATCAAAGACCCGTAGGTCGATGATTGTTCGCTTCACGCGAACGTCGCCTTTATTCAGTTCTAGTTCGATACAAGAGTGTAACTCTCTTCGACCTCCTCTTCAAACCGCTCCTCCGACTCTGGTTCGAAGTAGATTCCATTAAAGAGGCCGTTGATTTCCCTCTCTTCAAGCCGCTCCTCCGCTTCGGACCAGGTGTAATACCCGGCTGAGACAAAGACAAGCAGCAAGCTAACTAGCACACCAGCTATTCGCCAGCCATGCCAGTACGAGTATTTTGCAACAGCCTCGGAACGAGGTTGATGTCCAGTCTTGAAGACCTGAACAGAATTCCCCTCGTAACTCAGAGCGTACCTCTGATTGATCACCGAAGCAGTTTCTTTGGAATCGACGACAAGGTGCGTTACACTATGCTTCCGTAGAAGCAAATCTAGCTCTTGTGCATCCTCTCGACTCGACGCGTGCTTCATCAGGTAGTCGATCCTGCGCACATCCGGGTTTACCGGTGTTTGATCCGATGCCCCGAGCACTTGTGACAGTTCTGGATGGAAGAAGTTAAACCACTCACTCATGCGGTTCCTGTGGGACCACATGATATAAGCTCGGTCACCCTTCTCCATAGATCCAGATACCAGCTCCGCCTCGATGTATTCCGGGCTAGTCTTATACGCTTCTCGGTCTACCCTGACATGGGCAGAGTCGTCGAGCGCACTGATCGCCACCAACGCGAGCGCAACACCTCCGTAAACTGCCTTACTCCAGCTCCTGCGAAGCCAGTTGTATGCGTCCCCGGACAAAATCGCCAAGCCCAGGGCAACATCGAGAGACAGTCTCCCGGCCAGATCCGATTTCAGCTCAACCATCAGGAAGAAGCTGATACCTATCACCGAGATGGCTAGTGTTTCGGCAACTCCTCTCTTACCTTCCAAGCAGCGAAACACCACTATGGCGCATACTGCCACCGTCCAGAGTCCCCGTACTGAAGGGATCTTGACGACGTACCAGTCATGCCAATCCGCACTTCCGAAGAAGTCCAGTATCTTGCTGATGTCGAAGGTGCCCAGCCCTGTCCGGAAAAAGGGCGAGAGCCCGTGTTCAAGAGCGGGAATGAGCCACCATGCTGTTACGGCCGCCATTATCAAGACGCTCGTGGTCAGCCGCCAAAGCCCTTCTGGGTGGAATGCCTCAGATCGTCTGCTCACGAAGATTGCAACCCCGTAGGACACGGAGAGCATCATCGCTTCCAGCAGCGCGACCCAATTGCAAAGCCCGATTAGGCCCATCAGCACACCGAAGACAACTGGAGCGCTCCTGGAGCGGTTTCTTAGACTGCTCCTGAAAGCGATCATCGCCCAAGGCGTTAAAGCCCACCCCAAAAGCTGCGGGGTTTGCCAGTAGTAGCCCTGGAACGTGACGATTGTCACGTGTGTTGTCAAAAACAGCCCACTCGAAAGCAGAGCCGCAACGACACTCGAAAACTCGATCCTGAGCCACAGGTAGAGTCCCACTGCGAGGGACAGGTATGCTGAAAAGCTCAGAACGTTGAAAGCAAGGGTGTCGTCTCCTAGAACTTTTCCTAGGAAAAGTATCCAGAAGCTAGTCAGTGGCTGGTACCAACGGTCTATCTCGAAACCGAGATACCAGTTTTGCGTATACCAGCTGTTGGCCTCGTTTATCATTGCCACCTTCGAAAGGTAGCCTGCAGAGGCAACATCCCTCAGTTCTGCTGGCAGGCCGCTATGAAGCGAGCCTCGGAGCAGAGCAAAAACGACCGCCACGATTATGCCCAGCGGAATTGCCTCCCGGGTAAACCTAGCAGTCATCTGCAGCCATCTAGGGATACGCATTCTCCCCCCGAGCTAATCAGAACCCAATTTCTTGGTGACAACCCAATCGGCTTTCTCGAGGAATAAACCTCGGAGAGTCGCATACAGGTAGTCCGGGAGCATCACGAACAGCATCAGAAGCGAGAAGACCACGTTGCGGAAATTGCGGTACGTCCTAAGACCTTCCACTTTTCCTCCCACAGCTACCGGAAGTAGATGCGCGAGAGTGAAAAAGCCCCAGGCGCCCAGCGTTACCGCGGTGGGGATTGAAGCCCCATTGAACCAGGGGAACACCGCACCCATTGACACCACGGCGATCGACGCAGCGAGACCGAGTGTCTGAGTCCAGAGCAAGCCCTGGTAAACCAAACCAAGCTTTGTCCGCCAGTTAATCCTTCTGGAGGATAGGATCTTCCAGAACTCGTGGCGGAAATCCCTGATTGTGCCTTCTGCCCAGCGTCTCTGCTGAGTACGGAAAGACGCAAAATTTGCGGGTACGATACCCACAGCTGCGAGATCTTCACGGAAGGGGATTTCCTCGCCCCTCAAATAAGCCTGAAGCGAAAGCTCCCAGTCCTCCGTGATGCTCGTCTCATCAAACGGGTGGTCGTACAACCATCCGAATGGGAAAATGCCCGCCGAGCCACCGAATATCGGCGCCAATCCCATTCGCTGCCTGGCTTGCATTTCCATTGCAGTAATCGCCCAGTTGACGTTGACGAAGGTTCCGAGGAACCTGTAGGCTCCGAGTCGGTGAGGCTGCCAACCCGCCACAGGACCACCATACTCCCTTGAGGCGGCAATGCCCCTCTTCAGAAAGTCTGGCGCCACGTGATGATCAGCATCGAGAAGAGCGATGTAATCGACCTCGCTCCATCTCAGAATCCTGACTGCATTGTTGATAGCCCCCGCCTTCCCACCGACAGGATTCGTTCTGTGGATGACCACGAGAGCATGATCCGTCTCGTTTATCCGCCTGGAGATTTCCTGAAGGTTACTCTCAGGCCCCTGCTGAATAAAGAGCGAAGACGGAATCGAAACCAGTCTGGCGACGAGGTCTGGATCCGTGCTGTCGTCGAGCACGAGTACCTTGTAATCGATCGTCCCATTCTCAACTCTCAAAACGCTCGGAAGCGCTTGAAAAATTGAAGGGTCGTTCCTCGCCGACACCAGAATAGCGGCCTTGGCGGGATACGCCTGAACAGGCCAGCGTTCTCTCTTTCTCGCGAAGAGAGAAAGAGAGGTGAACGTAAGCCGGGCAATAGCGTTAAAGCCGAAGCTGATAACGACAAAAACCGCCAATACGTTCAACGCGGCCACAGGGCTATTGATAGCCCACACCACCCAGGCAACTACCACCAGGAAAGACACCAGAACCATCCGGACTGAGATTCTATTTGACACAGGTCTTCCTTTTATCGCTAGTGCCTTGTATCGTTTGTTAACGTGCGACCCCCCTATGGAGGTCTCAAACTGAACGCTGTCATTTCCTTGTCTCGCCGGAGTGGCAAGTACAAAGAACGCACTTGTCCCATGACTACACCTTCCTTCAGAGATAGGATTACAGCTATTCTTTCGACCCTCAAAAGGTAGAAAAACTGCCCGCATTCGGGCAGCAGACTTCCTTTATAAGTCGAATCAAGAACATACCAGATATCAAGCGTGTTATCAAGTTACTCGAACAGCTTAAACACGAGAACAAAAAAAATACTCGAACAATTAAAATGTTCGAGTAAGGTTAATCCTTGGAGAGTCCTTGAGTCTTCGAAAGGTGAGATCCTTAAACCCAAGTAATTAAGGTCTCACCCTAATTCAGGGATGAGACCTTCTTCTAAGTTACACTGAGAACTAAGCGCAATGCTAAAATTAAACAGTGAAGATTTTTACGTACATCATAATTATTTTCTTAACGCCCTTTCTTATTCTTTTAAATTTACGCCTATTGATTTTTGATCATGATTTTTACAAGAGCGAATTTGCAAAAGTCGGCACGTATGAAAATTTTGAAAGTAGAGAAATTGTCGATAAGCAATCTAAAGACTTAATTACCTATCTTTGTTGCGACGGAAGCTTAGATACCGACTTCTACGCAGAAAGAGAAATTGTGCACATGAGAGATGTTAAAAATTTGATATCAACAGTAAATGTTTATTTGCTAGCATTATCAACTCTCCTAATTATTTCATGTGCAGTTTTAATCGCCAAAAAGCGCTTAAGTCTTTTATTCTTTTCTTTCAAGACCGGAACACTCATGGCCATTGTGTCGTTAGCCGTAGTTTTTATCATCTCTCAAATTGACTTCGATTTTTTGTTCTTAAAATTCCACGTCATTTCTTTTGATAACGACCTTTGGGTTCTTCCTGAAAACGCCAACCTCATACAACTATTCCCTCAACAATTTTTCGCGGATTTTGCAAACCGTATAGTTCTCCAGACTCTGGCAATGTCAACGTCTATACTTATCTTTTCTTCGATTGCGCAAACTAAAATTAAAAAATGATTCCCAGATCTTTTGAAATTGGTCCGCTGACCCTACACTTGTATGGCCTGGTTATCGCGCTTTCGATACTCGCCGGTTGGGCCCTTGCTAAAAACAGAGCTCATCTTTACAAAATCCCGAAATCTCTTTTCGACGAACCCATGCTTCTTACTCCTCTTATTCTTGGGCTTATCGGAGCTCGGCTTTATCACGTATTGGACCTGTGGAGCCACTACAGTCAAAACCCGTCCGAAATTTTAAAAATTGCAAACGGGGGACTTGGTATCTGGGGCGGACTTTTCGGCATCCTAGTAGGCTTTGTGCTAATTGCCAAAATTAAGAAAGTTAAAATTCTCTCCCTGCTGGATCTTATCGCGCCATCCCTGATGCTATCCCAATCAATTGGACGCTTTGGAAATTTTATTAACCAAGAAGCTTTTGGTCCACCGACAACTCTTCCCTGGGGAGTTTATATTGAACCTGCAAATCGCCCGATTCAATATATGGAGTTCAGCCGTTTTCACCCGACATTTTTCTACGAAGCAGCGCTTGATCTGCTTTTTTTCTTTATTCTTCTTTATTTATCCAAACCGTCATCCTCGCACTCTCTTCCGTCATCCTCGCGAACGCGAGGATCTAGATTCTCGATCTGGTCTTCGATTTCACTCAGACCGTTCCTGACCGTGAGCGTAGTCGAACGGTCGAGAATGACAATAGAAAAGACTCTCGGACTTAATCTCAAAGTGCCTGGCCAAACGTTTGCTCTTTACCTGATCCTCTACGCGATAGGCAGATTTACGGTGGAATTCGTGCGTATTGACACCTGGACGATTTCGCAAATAAAAGTCGCCCAAATTTTGGCCGCGGTAACAATCCTTATTGGTATTTTCACCTTCTTTAGAAGAATTAGACCCCTTGACTCCTCAGCATAATTCGGAGTCAACCCCGAACAAATTGAGGGGTTGACAGCTCTTAGCACTCATGGTATCTTATCTGCTAATTGCTCCTATCATGGATAGGGTATAATTAAGCCAGGAGAAACAACACAAAGTGGCGATTTTTATAGACCAACAAAAACCCAAATTCAAAAGCGAACTGCCAATTGTCCCCCTCAGAGACACGGTAGTATTTCCTTCTTCTATGGTTCCAATTACAGTCGGCAGGCCCAAAGTCAAACTCGGCCTCGACAATTCCTGGGCAGGCGAAAGACTCGCCGTTTTTGTTGCACAAAAAAACCCAAGAGTTGAAAACCCCGCTCCCAACGACATTTATTCGGTCGGCACAGTTGGTCTTATCAGAAGACTCTGGAAGGTAGACAACGAATACAACCTTGCCGTCGAAGGCTTAAACCGTGTCTATCTTAAGGAATTTGTCCAAATAGACCCATATCTTGCGGTACACGTCGAAGAAGTTCCCGAACTTTCTCAAAAAACAGAAGAAATAGAAGCGCTTTTCAGAAACATCCTTGCAAAGATTAAAAAATACGGAGAACTCGGTGGAACACTAACCCTCGAGTCCTCAATCCACATTTTCTCAACCGACGACCCAAATCAGCTTGTCAATATAATCGCGGCTTCAATCGATCTCAAAACGGTCGACAAGCAACAAATTCTCGAAATGGTCGACACCAAAACCAGGCTTGAAAGACTTTCGGAGCTTTTGACCCGTGAAATCAGAATTCTGGAAATTTCCGCGCGAATTGACACCGAAACTCAAGAGAGGGTAGGGCGCGTAACTAAAGAAGCAATACTTCGAGAAAAGATGAAATCTATAGAAAAAGAGCTCGGTGAAGACGACGACGGCCGCGAAATTGCCGAATTCAAAAAGAAGATAAGAGCAGCCGCCATGTCGGAAGAAGTCAGAGTCAAGGCAGAGCGCGAACTTACTCGTCTTGCCAAAATGTCGTCTTACAACCCGGAGTCTTCCTATATCCGCACATACCTCGAATGGTTAGTCGAACTTCCCTGGAAATCAAAAGATAAAAAGAGTGTAAACGTTGACGCTGCCGCTAAAGTTCTCGACGAAGATCACTATGGTCTACCTAAGGTAAAGGAAAGAATTTTGGAATATCTTGCCGTTCAAAAGCTCGTCGGCAAAATCAAAGGCCCAATCCTTTGTTTTGTTGGTCCTCCGGGTGTCGGAAAAACATCCGTTGGAAAATCGATAGCTCGAGCTTTGGGCAGAAAATTCATTAGAGTTTCCCTTGGAGGAATTCACGATGAAGCTGAAATTCGTGGTCACAGAAGAACTTACGTCGGAGCCATGCCCGGAAGAGTTATCCAGGGAATCAGAAACGCCGGCACCAAAAACCCGGTCTTCATGCTCGATGAAATCGACAAAATCGGAACAGATTTCCGCGGTGACCCGTCATCCGCCCTTCTTGAAGCGCTCGATCCGGAACAGAACAACGCGTTTTCCGATCACTACCTTGAGGTCCCGTACGATCTTTCAGACGTCATGTTTGTCGCGACCGCAAACATCCTCGATACCATCCCACCGGCACTTCGTGACAGACTGGAAATTATTAGCTTTGCCGGCTACACAGAAGAAGAAAAGGCCTACATCGCCAAAAAATTTTTATTCCCTAAGCAGCTAAACGCACATGGTCTAACTAAAGATAAAGTAACGATGTCGGACGCAACCCTCAAAGACCTTATTTCAAGATACACTCGTGAAGCTGGGGTAAGACAGCTCGAGCGCGAAATCGCTTCAATTCTTCGAAAAGTTGCCAAGAAATTTGCGTCTAGTAACAAGCAGAAGAAAATCAACATTTCTCCAAAATCACTGCAAACTTACCTTGGGGCGTACAGATTTACGAAGACAATCGCCGAAGAAAAAGACGAAGTCGGTATGTCGACAGGCCTGTCTGTAACCTCAGCAGGCGGAGAAATTCTCTTTGTCGAAGTAACTTTGATGCCAGGCGGCAAGGGTCAGCTGATTCTAACCGGCCAACTTGGCGACGTCATGAAAGAGTCTGCTCAAGCAGCACTTTCGTATGTTCGCTCCAGATCCAAAATGTTAGGCCTTGCTGAGAACTTTGCAAGTAAAGTTGACGTCCATATTCACGTTCCCGAAGGCGCCGTTCCAAAAGAAGGGCCTTCCGCGGGTATCGCGCTAACAACCGCGCTCGTTTCAGCAATAACCAGGATTCCAACTCGTCGAGAGGTAGGCATGACAGGGGAAGTAACTTTAAGAGGCCGAGTGCTTGAAATAGGTGGCGTCAAAGAAAAGGTTCTCGCAGCCCATAGAGCTGGTCTTACAACCGTAATCCTGCCCAAACAAAACGCGAAAGATCTGGAAGATGTGCCCAAAAACGTCAAACGTGATCTCCAGTTCATTTTCGCGGAACACATGGACGAGGTTCTAAAAGTTGCCCTCACAAAACCGCTTCCTAAAGAAAAAAGAAGCGAAGAAGGCAAAAAGGAAAAACCCCAAGCCCATTTCTCAACTGGATCTCCCTCCGCTAGTTAAAACTCCGTAGAACGATTTACGGTAACGGTTACGAAGCCAGTAACGTTATACGTTATACGAAACAAGCATCGTTACCGCAAAAACGCCTAACGAATTGTCTACATTTGCAAATTCCAAAAAAAGTTTGTATGATTTTCGCAAGTTTAACTCTGCCTTTGAATTCTTACTGTGGACTTTTTGAATATTAATCCAGCGCTCGGACTGCCTTTTTCACTGGCTGCTGCAACAGCAGCTATTTTGTATGGACTAATCACCTCCTTTAAAATAATTTCCCTCGACGCGGGTTCTGACAAAATGCGCGAAATTGCAGACGCAATCGCGGAAGGCGCAAGCGCGTATCTTCAAAGGCAATACACCGTAATTGCGGGGGTTGCAGTAGTTATGTTTGCAGTAATTGCCTACTTCCTTACACTCCAGACCGCGATCGGATTTTTAGTAGGAGCAGTCGCTTCCGGCGCTTCTGGTTTTATTGGCATGAACATTTCAGTTAGAGCAAACGTCAGAACAGCCCAAGCCGCCAAAAAAGGTCTTGCTCAAGCTCTTTACGTTGCTTTTGCCGGCGGCTCGGTTACAGGCCTATTAGTTGCTGGCCTCGCCCTGCTTTCTGTCGCCGGTTATTTTGGAGCAACCGGTGACCTTCAAGGCCTTGTAGGTTTAGGCTTCGGAGGATCTTTAATTTCAATCTTCGCAAGGTTAGGTGGGGGAATTTACACCAAGGGTGCAGATGTTGGTGCTGATTTGGTCGGGAAAGCTGAAGCGGGTATTCCAGAAGATGATCCGCGAAACCCGGCAGTTATTGCCGACAATGTCGGTGACAACGTTGGCGATTGCGCAGGAATGGCGGCAGATCTTTTCGAAACGTACGCAATCACCTTGATTGCGGCAATGCTTCTTGGCTCCCTCATTTTCCCAAATTCACTCGGAGCAATCCTTTACCCGATGGTTCTTGGAGCAATCGGCATCATCGCAACCATTATCGCGACTCTATTTGTAAAACTTCCTAAAAACAAAAGCATTATGGGTGCTCTTTATGTCGGCCTAATAGTAGCGGGCGCGTTAAGTGCTCTTGGTTTTTATCCCGCAACGATAATCATGATGAATGGAAATGGAGTATACGACCCAGGCAGCATTTTTATTACGTCACTAATCGGAATTTTTGTAACCACCTTAATTGTGATTATTACCGAATATTACACAGCAACAAAATACAAACCCGTTCAACATTTAGCAGAAGCATCAACAACAGGGCACGCGACAAATATAATTGCCGGTCTCGCAATTTCGCTCCGATCAACGTTTTGGCCTATTATAGTAATCTCGGCTGCCATTCTTGCCTCCTTCCAATTGGCTGGGCTTTACGGCGTAGCGATTGCCGCAACATCGATGCTTTCCTTAACCGGAATAATTGTTGCAATAGACGCTTATGGCCCAATAACTGATAACGCTGGCGGAATCGCCGAAATGGCGAATCTCTCAAAAGACGTCAGAAACGTAACCGATCCCTTAGACGCTGTCGGTAACACAACTAAAGCCGTAACCAAAGGTTACGCGATAGCGTCTGCCGCTCTTGCGGCACTCGTACTCTTTGCTTCCTACACCCAAGAGTTAGTCGTAAGAGGTGTTTTTGTCGAGTTTTCTCTTTCCGACCCTTACGTGCTGGTTGGGCTCCTAATTGGTGCATCCCTCCCTTTTCTATTTGCTTCTTACGCGATGGAAGCGGTCGGCACAGCAGGCGCAGCCGTAGTTAGTGAAGTCAGAAGACAGTTTAAAGAACTCCCGGGAATTTTAACTGGCAAAGACAAACCTCAATATGACAAAGCGGTAGACATCGTTACTAAAAAGGCTCTCAGACTGATGATTGTTCCAGCTCTGATTCCAGTTCTTGCGCCGATTGTAATTGGTTTCGGCTTGGGAACAAAAGCCTTAGGAGGACTTTTGATCGGATCAATAATCTCAGGCGTTTTTGTGGCTCTTTCGATGACAACCGGTGGCGCGGCCTGGGACAATGCTAAAAAGTACATAGAATCCGGAAACTTCGGTGGGAAAGGATCAGAAGCTCATAAAGCTGCAGTCACGGGGGACACGGTAGGAGACCCTTATAAGGATACAGCCGGTCCCGCGATAAACCCAATGATTAAGATCATCAATATCGTTGCACTTCTACTCATTCCGTTCCTCGTCTAACTCTCAGCCCAACTTATCACTTATCACTCTAATAAATAATCCTTTTTGGCTTCGCGCCTGGCGTTGATTGAAAAAGCACGGCATCATTTGGAGTTGGCGATGGTTCTACTTTATGTTCCTGTTGTGTCTCAAAAAAAGTCGGCGTCACAAAGCGATCCCTGACTCCTGGTTTCACATTATCAATAATCATTATTACCCTAACATGGGCTGCAAGTGCCGCTTCAAAATTCTCGTCAAAACCAAATCCATCATCCATTGTCATAAATTTCTGATGAATTCCATCAAGCAGTGTCTCATGTAACCTTAGATCGTCTGCCGCCTTATCAGAAAGCGATGCGACAGATTGATTTTGCGATCTCGCCTTTTCAAATTCATTGCCCATCTTATCAAGCCGCTTTGTGTAATCGGAAAGAGATTTGCTTGCTTGCTGCAAATTCCCGTTCTCCATTTCCAAATACGCCTCTTTTATCCTTTTGCCAGATAACTGTAGGTCAAATTCTGTCTTTTTAGCAGCTGAAGGTTGAAAAAATCTGCTTATTACCTCTTTTATCCTGATCGAAAAATAGAATGGGTGAGAAGGCAAAAATCTTATTGGGACTATCTTTTCGATGGCCCCATTAGCTTGACCCTGAGACTCTCCGCGAAAGTTATACTCTGTGCGGGCAAAGCTCGTTGGAGTTCCAATAAAAAAAATAAATAACGCTAGCAGGCAGGCAGAAACTGTTTTAATCATAAATCCAGAAATCCAAACGGTGGCTCCAGCGGGAATCGAACCCGCGTTACATGGATGAGAACCATGCGTCCTGGGCCACTAGACGATGGAGCCCATACAAATCCGGCCCAATTGTATCATAGATCAAAAAATCGGAGAGTACTAACCCTTAACTTGATATTTAGGTTCGCAAACATGTAGAATTACGTCCTGGTCGCTTTATGCAATCGATGGCCAAGAAATTTATCTTAACAAAAGAAGGACTCGCCAACCTAAAAGAAGAGTACGAGGTGCTGGTCAAAGAGAAGAGACCCGCTGTTACCGAAAGGATTCAACGGGCAAGAGAATTTGGAGATTTAGCTGAAAATTCTGAATACGACGCAGCGAAAGAAGAACAAACGCTCCTAGAAAATAGAATCACCCGCTTAGAAGAAATCCTAGCAAAGCATCAAATAATTCAAGTAAGCCAGAAGGCGGATTTTGTTGTCATTGGCTCGACAATAGTCGTCGAAGTAGATGGCGAAAAAGACGAGTTTACAATTGTAGGAACTACAGAAGCCAACCCTTCTGAGCGGAAAATATCCAACGAATCTCCTGTGGGCGCGGCGCTTCTTGGAGCTAAAGTAGGCGAGGTTGTAGAAGTTACCACCCCAATTGTCCGCGCTAAGTATAAAATTCTTGAAATCAAGTAATTATGTTTTTCGTTAACACTTAAAATAAAAATTATGTTTTTCGCTTACGCTCAAAATAAGAGAGCTTGTTTTTCAAGGGCAAGCTCGAAAAATAAAATTCACGATATAAAATGAAAAAGACATCAATAAAAGAATTTAAGGTAGAGGATAAATACCTAAAACCCTTAACCAAAAACGAGAAAAAAGTCTTACCCCTTTTAGTCGAGGCTGCAAAAAAGATCGATAAAATTTTCCTCCTTCAGGAAAACAACGGTTATAAAGGAGCGAATTTTTATCCTGAAAACGCTTCAAAAGAAGAAATAGAAGAAGCTGCTAAGGTCGACCCGAAGATTCTTTCGCCCTTCACAATCGTAGAAAAAGACGAAACTGGCAATCTAATAGCCGTAGACTACCACGAAAAGTACGCGAAATTACTCGAACCAATCGCCAAAATCCTTAAAGAAGCTTCAAAAATTGCGGAAAACAAAAGTTTCAAAAATTATCTTCAAGTACTATCAACATCTCTTGTTACGGGTGCTTACCAACAAATAGACATAGCTTGGCTTGCAATAAAAGGCTCAAACCTTGATATGACCATGGGGCCGTACGAAAGAAATCTGGACAAGCTCTTTTTCATCAAACGTACATACCAGGCTCACGTTGGCGTAATCAATGAAGCTAAAACGAAAAGAGCAAAGCTTGTTAGAGATACGCTTTACACCAACATAGGACCGAAAATGCACCGTGTGACACCACCTTCAATAGTCGACATGCAAGCAGAACAAGTAATCATCTTCGCCGGATTTTTAGGTAGAGCTCTTTTTTCTGAACAACACCTCCCAGCGGATTCCGAAACTACAGAAAGATACGGCTCAAGAATATTGGGATACCTTACTAGTATGGATTACAAATTCGAAAAACTTCTACTTCCAATTTTTGAAGCAATTTTTGAAAAAGAATTTAAAGAAAGATATTCAAAAGAAGTTCTAAGGATCGGCAGCTACTATTACACACTCCTGACGAGCGTTGCAAGGCAGCTTCACAGGTATGAGGGTTCACGAGAAAGGTTAAAAGAATTATTCCTCGTATTTGATGAGGCGAATTGCGTCGTTTCCGGCATCCAGCACGGAAAACACTTAGTCCTTAAAGGAGTGGTGGACCAAAAAGAACTAGAAGGAGTAATGGTAATTCAAATTTGCAGGATTTTCTCGGAGTGGGTGATTGCCAAAACAACAAACACCAGAGAAGACTACTTAAGAGGAGACGCCTTAACCTTTAATTTCTTAATGAGGGAAGGCGCGCTTCAAGAAAAGGACGGCATTTCGTGGCCAAATTTTGCAAAAATGTTCTTCGAAATAGAAAATCTATCTACCATTTTCGTAAGGTTCCTAGAAGAAGGCACATATTGGGAAGCACAAGAATTTCTTAATAAATACCTCTCTTACGACGCCTTCAAATCCTTCAACCCTCGACTGTCCAAGATCAAGCCCATCTAACGCTCGCAATTTAACCCAAAATATTGTAAAATCTGCATTTTGGTATGACAAACGGAGAGAGAATAGTTCCAGGGTTTAGTATTGATGGCAATAACGGTGCATGGAGAGAGCAATTAACCGAAGAACAAAGGGAAAGACCCACACTTGCAGCCACGCAAAAAGCTGTTGACGAAATTGATGAGCTTTATAGAGAGCAATTCAACCCAAACGCACTTTATCCGGCCAATGTATCCAATGAACACATAAAGCAAGCGGCCGTCGAAAACCCTGCCATTTTTTCACCTTACACAATAGTAAAAAATGAGAATGGAAAGCTAATAGCCTTACCTTATTATGTCGTATTTGGGGACAAACTCGAAGAGGTCGCAAAGTGGATAGATGCTGCCAGGATAAGCACACAAAACTCGGAGTTCAGGGATTACTTAGGGAATGTAATGAACGAGCTAATGTATGGAGAGGAATATAGAGAAAAAACTTTAGAATCATGGCTCTCTATGCGGGAAGAGCCCCCAGTCGATTTTCTGGGTGTTTTTTCCGACCGCTATGACGACAAGCGGTTCGGAAAGAAATTTGCTCCGCAAGCGTGGACTGGAACAATTGACAGGCAAACCACAAATGATCTTCAGGATTTCACCAATAAACAGTTGGTAATCTGGAAAGACGAATTTGCACCAGAAGGATTATTTGTAAATACAAATATGAGGCTAAGAGCCCAAAGATTAAGCTGGTTCGGAGGATTAGCCAGAGCAATCAGTGGTTTTAACTCACCAAGGAGAGGCTGGAGCGCAAATAACCAGCCATCAGAAATAGCACTTAGAAGCAAATATGGGTCAAAAATTACGCTATTTTTAGACTCTCTGGAGGATTACGCCAGATTCAACAAAATCCCTGTTCTACGAAAAATTATCCCTACTGGAACAAGGAGAGGCTGGAGCGAAGAAGATCTTGTAATGGCCGGAAATCTTCTACTTGCGTCTCACGAACCATCCCACTCTTTAATTAGAAGACCTGGCGACGAAGAAAGACTCGGCAATACTTATTCAACGATGAATGAAATGTATTCAACGTCGTTAGGCCTTGCCATTCTAGGACGAAGAGATGACATTCCAGAAGAAACAAAAAATGCAATCTTGGCAATGCACTTTGCCACAACGGTTACGGATCTCATTGAATTTGATAAAAATAAAAAACGGATTGATTATCTTCGGGGTGGTGTGATTATTTTTAACACTCTCATCGAGCGCAAGGCAATAGCAATAGACACAAGCGGCCAGATCAGATGGGACGATTCCAGGAAAATATTCGAAGTTTTAAGAGAACAAGCGGTTGCTCTTGAGCAGTTGATTGCGCGCGGAGATAAAGGTATGGCAAGAAGATGGCAACAAGCTGACGGTAAACTCGATAATGTACGGAGTCTTGCCCCGATACGCGCAGCTTAACTTCGTTGAATAATTCAGCCTCTTCTCGTATACTCAATAGCACGATGGAGTCACTGGAAAAGCTAAAAAAAGCACGTCTCGAAAAACTCGAAAAAATCAAAAAGTTAGGCGTCAATCCCTACCCCGCCAAAAGCAATAAAGATCAAACGATTGCGGAGTCTCTTGGGTCTGTTGGCAAAAAGGTTACCACTGCAGGCCGCATTATGGCAATGCGCGGTCATGGCGGATCGAGCTTTATGGACCTTGTAGACGAATCAGGCAAAATCCAACTTTTCTTTTCCAAAAGTGATCTGTCCGATCTCAACAGTCAGTTGTTAGAACTTCTCGACATTGGCGACTTCATCGAGGTTTCAGGCAAAGTCAAAAAAACAAAAGCCGGCGAAGTCACGATCTTTGCGGAAAACTTAACAATACTCACAAAATCTATTCGCCCAATCCCTTCCAACTTTTACGGACTGAAAGACATTGAAACAAGGTTGAGAAAAAGATATTTGGATCTTATTACAAACAAAGAGGTTAGAAACCTTTTCATTAAAAAAGCAAATTTTTGGGGTGCTGTTCGAGAATATCTTGTTCAAAATGATTTTTTGGAAGTAGAAACTCCTGCATTAGAAATTATTCCAGGAGGTGCAGACGCGACCCCATTTATTACCCATCACAATGCTCAAGACACTGATTATTTTTTAAGAATTTCTCTTGAGCTTTATCAAAAAAGACTTCTTGTAGGAGGTTTTGAAAAAACATTCGAAGTTGGCAAAATTTTCAGAAACGAAGGCATAGACGCGGAGCATCTTCAAGACTACCTCCAAATGGAATTTTATTGGGCCTATGCTGATTACGAAAAGTTGATGGAATTTCTGGAAGATTATTATAAATTCATTATCCAAAAAACACTTGGCGGTACTAAATCAAATATTCAGGGACACGAACTTGACTGGTCTAAAAAATGGTCGAGAGCAGATTACTCTGATTCCTTTAAGCAAGAAACCGGAATTGATCTAAACAAAAATCCGAAGATAGAAGATCTTTATGAAATAGCCCAAAAGGTTGGAGCAAAACCTCAAAAAAATTTAGGCTTGGGAAGGGTAATAGATCTTATCTATAAAAAAACAATCCGCCCAAAAATTATCAGTCCAACATTTCTTATCAATCACCCTGTCGCCGTATCACCTCTTGCTAAAAGAAGTGAGAAAAACCCAAACGTTACCGAAAGACTGCAAATACTAGCAGCAGGAACAGAAATAGGCAATGGCTTTTCAGAATTAAATGATCCTGTCGACCAAGAAGAAAGGTTTAGTGAGCAGCAAAAACTTAGAAAAGAAGGCGATAAAGAAGCACAGATGTATGATGAAGATTTTGTCGAAGCGCTCGAATACGGAATGCCACCAGCAGCAGGATTTGGCCTTTCTCAACGTTTATTTGCTGTTTTAGTTAATAAACCAATTAGAGAAACTGTCTTTTTTCCAACTATCCGTCCGCAAAAATCGTGAAGATTGGAAAAAGATAACAAACACCACTCTAATACTCTAGAGTAATAGAGTAGAAAGATGAAAAAAGAAACTCTCAAACAAATTCTTAAGTTTTTCCTAACAATTCAGTGGGCAAAAGAACTCCCTCGCCAGGGATTTATCGCTCTTGGATTTAAAAGAAACGAAGCAGATTCTGTCGCTGCTCATTCATGGACTTGCGCGGTTTTAGTCTACGTTTTGGCGACCGAAATGAAAAAAGCGGGCGAGAAGATCGACGTTGATAAAGCCGTCAAAATGGCCCTCTTCCACGACATGGCAGAAACCATCGTCGGAGATGTCGGCACTTTCGTTAAAGGCATGGCCAAAGGCGCCTTCGCGCCGATAGAAGAAGAAGGACTTAAATGGTTGGTCGCTGACTTGCCGGAAAATCGCGAAATGATATCTCTTGTCGAAGAATACATGGAGCGAAAAACTTTGGAAGCAAGGCTTTGCAAAGTCGCCGATAACTTGGACGCTCTCGCGCAAGCTAAAGGTGTACCCGGAGCAGCAAGTGCTTTAAAATATTTCAAAGAGGTCTACCATATAACCAAAGTGCCTTGGCATAAGACCGCGGTTGGAATGATTCTAAAAGACGAAGTAGAGCCAGAACGTTCCTGGCAAAAAAAATAATGAAGTTCTCGACACATTCGGTAAACTCAGTGTCGACCCTGAGTGGAATCGAAGGGTCGACTTCGCTCGAATAAGCAAAAGCTTGCGGTCCTCGCCTTACAG
>JANLHP010000022.1 GCA_024654445.1 Candidatus Curtissbacteria bacterium
CACAAGTGCTTTACAGGTACTTAAAGATCGCCAGTACCACCAGCGGCCAAACTTTACAAATCGCCCTTTTTGAACTATTCTCAACCCTTTTTGCGCTTGGAGCATTAATCATTGCGATAAAAAAGGTGAAAAAAACCGAATGGATAGTCTTTAGCTTTATTGCCGTTTTAACTCCGACCCTTACGGGTACTCTTGCCTCAATGCCCAGGTATATTCTAATTGCCTTTCCGATTTTTATTGTTCTCGCTCAAATTAGGAACAAACATATTAAAATCCTCATAGCTTCGGTCTTCATTCTTCTTTCCCTGTATACCCTATCTCGATTTTCACAAGGCTTTTGGGTAGCTTAATTAAAACCACTTATGCTATTATTTTGAGATCATATGGGTTTTTACCAACTTCTTGTTGTCAGCGTCATATTAAATGTGACCGCAAATGTTCTTCTTAAAAAAGGAGTGTTATCAATTGGTGGAGTCAGTGGAGATAAAGCAAGGTTATTTCTCGAGCTGACAAAAGCTGCTGTTAGTCCCTATATTGTAATAGGCCTGGCTCTTTATGGCCTTTCCTTTTTAATTTGGTTAAGAGTCCTCAGCTTCAATGATCTTTCCAAATCGTACCCCATCTTCGCTTCAATAGTATTTTTGATGACGACACTCGGATCGATAAAATTTTTAAATGAAGATGTTTCGCTTATGCGTTTTGTTGGTATGGCTATAATGTTAGTTGGAATATTTATCGTTGCCAAATCGTGAAGAGTGAAGGCAGTCATAATCGTCCCGGCTCTTAATGAGTCGCCCGTTATATTCAAAGTTTTAAAATCCCTGCCCAAAAAAATAAATGGATCTACAAAAGTAGAAGTTCTTGTTGTGGACGATGGTTCAAGCGACAATACATTCCAGGAAGCTAGAAGAGCAAGGGTTCATGTTATCCGCCACCTAATAAACAGAGGCTTAGGCGCCGCCATCAAAACAGGTATGCATTGGGCTCAAAAAAACGGCGCTGATATTGCAGTTACCTTCGACGCAGACGGACAACACAATCCAAAAGACATTAACAAAATTATAGAACCAATAATCTCCAAAAAAGCAGACGTTGCCATCGGGTCTCGGTTTAGAAAGAAACAGAATGTTCCCTTCGACCGCTTTATTATTAATTGGCTCGCCAACTTTGTTACCCTTCTTTTATTCGGTGTGTATAGTACAGATTCGCAGTCGGGCCTTAGAGCCTTTTCTAAAAAGGCTTTGGCGCACATAGATTTCAAAGCAGACAGAATGGAGTTTTCATCCGAAATCTTACTTGAAGCAAAAAGAAACAACCTCAAAGTTAAAGAAGTACCAGTGTCAGCAATTTATACACAATATTCAAGGAGAAAGGGCCAAAAAAACACAAACGCAATTCCAGTCTTTTTGAAGTCTTTAATAAGACTAGCAAGATAAATTGGTAAAATTGCCCTAAATTATTATGCTAACGACAATTCAAATATTCTTACTCGCATTCACCCTCTTCGCGTTTTCTAGGGTTCTATTCAGGCATAGAGACAAAGTCATTTCAACCCGCGTCGCGATTTTTTGGTCAATAATCTGGATCGGAGCATTAATTGGGATATTAATGCCAAAAACTACAACAAATATAGCTGCGGTTTTCGGAGTCGGCAGGGGAGTTGATGTGATTGTTTACATCTCATTGACGCTACTTTTTTACCTTGTTTTTAGAATTTACGTCATGATAGAAGACCTTCGTCACGAAATAACCTATCTAATCCGTCAAATCGCTCTCCAGGAAAGTCCCTCGAAGCAAAAAACCTCCTCGAAAAGGAAATAAAAATGAAAATACTCATCGTCTCCGAATTTTTTCCAACAAGGAAAGATATAAAATTTTCCGGGGGTGTTGAGGCAAGAAATTTTTTTGTTGCAAAAAATCTCTCCAAAAAACACAATGTAACAATAATCACGAGCAATCTCGAAAGAGCAAAGGCCAAAGAGAAACTATTTAGTATGAATGTTTTAAGAGTTGGACCAAAGAGACGTTACTCGCCCGTGACAGGAGACCTACTTCAGCGCATCGCTTTTATTAGAGAAGCAATTAAAGAAGGGAAAAAACAACAAGCTGACATAGTAGAAGGGACAAATTTTATTACACACTTCATTGCTAAAGAAGTGGCACGGAATAAAAAAATTCCATCAATTGCCTGGTATCCTGATGTTTGGATAGGATCTTGGATCAAAAATGCCGGGATAATGGGCATTTTTGGAGAGGTGCTCGAGAGGGTCAACCTTGCAAGAGGTTTCGACGCGTACATTGCAATCTCAAAAGAAACCGCGAACAAAATTAAAAAAATAATAAAAAGCGAGGCCCATACAATATATTGCGGTGTGGATTTAAAAGAATTTAAATCTAAGGCAATCAAGTTCCCAAATCCTACAATCATAACAATTGCGAGGCTATCAAAATATAAGAATATAAGAACCCTCTTGTTAGCGTTTGCTCACCTCACCTTAAGCATCCCAAAAGCACAATTAATAATAGTAGGATCGGGTCCTCAAGAGAAGGAACTCAAAGATCTTTCTAAAAATCTAAAAATTGAAAAGAAAGTGAGACTCTATTCCAATCTGTCGAGAAAAGATCTAGTCACACTAATTAAAAAATCACACATCTTCTGTCTACCAAGCTACGTTGAAGGATTCGGAATAGCGACAATCGAGGCAGCAGCGGCAGGACTTCCTTACGTTAATTCAAATATTCCGATTCAAAAAGAAATAACAAAAAACGGACGAGGAGGATTCCTTGTAGATCCAAACAACCCTATTTCTTTCTCCAAAAAATTGAAATTACTAATTTCCGATAAGAAAATCTACAACAAGAAAAGTGTACAAGCCTTATCTCTCTCACAGTCCTACGATTGGAGCGACATATCAAATTCCACAGAAAAGTTATATAAATCAGTCTATGAAAGTAGCCGTAATAATTGATACCTGGTTTCCTCACATGGGAGGCGGTCAAATTAATGCTCTCGAGATTTCGAAAATACTCGCCGGAAGAGGAATAAAGATTGACATAATCACCAGAAATAACGGAAAAGAGGGATTCAAATATCCTAAGAATTTAAATGTTTACAAGCTGGGTTCTCGAACAAAACCTTTTGACAGTTTTTCCAAACTGATGTTTTTAATTAGCTCTTTTAGGTTCATCAGGGCAGGTAATTACGATCTCGTTCACGCTCATGCTTTCCTCCCAGGGATAACAGCTCGTCTTTTATCCGTTTTCTACGCTAAACCTTCGGTTTTCACCGTTCACGGGACTGCTCTAGGGAGTAATCTAAATAGCAGGCTTAAACTTTGGATCGAAAGATTTATCCTCACTCAAATTAAATACGATATGCAAATTACAGTTTCAAGAGATTTTTTTAAGATTAGAAATAAAAACAAAAAAATTTCTTACATACCGAATGGGGTAAATACTCAAGTCTTCGATAGAACAAAAAAATCAAAAGAAAAAACCTTAATTTTTGTCGGCAGGCTCCACCCTCAAAAAAACTTAATCAACCTCGTTAAAGCAATGGTAGAAGTTAAAAAAAAATTTCCCAAGATTACACTCATAATCGTAGGCGCTGGACCTCAAGAAAAAGAATTAAAAGACCTGATTAACAAAATAGGTCTTAAAAACAACGTAAAAATGACAGGACAAAAAACAGGAAGGGAACTCATAAAACTTTACAAATCGAGTCACTTATTCGTACTGCCCTCAATTTACGAAGGTCAACCGCTCTCACTCCTCGAAGCATGGGCGAGCAAAACTCCAGCCGTCGTTACAAAAACGGGTGATTGTGCATACCTGATCAAAGAAAATGTAAATGGGTTTTTAATAGAGGACCCGACAGACTATCGACAAATCGCAAAAAAAATAATAAAAGCTCTTAAGAGTAAAAACTTAAATAAAATAGGGGAAAGCGGTTATAATTTTGTGAAGAAAAATTTCTCGTGGGAAAAATCAGCTCAAGAAACACTAAAAGTATATGAGAGCCTCACAAAAACCGCAAGTTAGCGTCATCATGTCGGTTCACAATGGCATGCCTTATCTCAAAGAAGCGGTAAAAAGCATATTAAGCCAGACATACAAAAACTTTGAGTTCATAATTGTCGACGACGCGTCAACTGACAAAAGTCTGAAATACTTAAAATCAGTTCATGATAAAAGAATCAAACTAATCAAGAATTCAAAAAACTTAGGTCTTGCCACGTCTTTAAATAAGGCCCTAAAAGTAGCAAAGGGAGAGTATATAGCTAGAATGGATGCTGACGACATCAGTTTACCCAAAAGATTAGAAACTCAGCTTAATTTTCTAATAAAAAATCCGAAAGTCGATTTGTGTGGCTCATGGGCCGAGCTTATAAACGAGGAAGGGAGAACAGTAGGGGAAAAGAAATATCCTAAAAATGACAAAGAAATTAAAAAAGCTTTAGGCTGGTACCCTCCGCTCATACATCCGACGTGGTTAGCGCGGACAGAGTTTTACGAAAAAACAAAAGGTTATGATATCAGGTTCGACATGGCAGAAGACTACGAATTACTTGTTAGAGCAAAAGAAAAATTCCAAATGGCTAATATTGGTCAAAAGTTATTGCTTTGGAGACTCGGAAATAAAAGACGTTCCCGTCAGCATTTCCGACAAATGGACTTGACAGATCTTAGAATCAAGCGAAAGGCACTCCAAAAAGGTTATTTTGGACGGCTATACATATTGACAGTTATAAAAAAAACTTTAATGGTTTACCTTATTCCTCTCCCTATTAAAGTCCGAATTGCAAAATTCTTAAAAGTCGCATGAATCTTAAAAATAGAAAAGTGCTGATAACAGGAGGGTCAGGTTTCATTGGCACGCATCTTTTACAGAAATTAGAAGAGTTAGGTGCAACTGTAGATAATTTCGACTTAGTAAATGGTAACAATCTGGAAGACCCAAACGATTTAAAAAAATTTGTAAAAAGGAAATACGATTATATTTATCATTTAGCGGGGTTTTCCGGCAGCGAAAAAAGTAATCAAGAAAAAATTAAATGCTTAAGCCTCAATACATTTTCATTCGCAAGTCTCCTGGAACTTCTCATTAAGTACTCACCAAATACAAAACTAATTCTTTCAGGTTCCCGGCTAGAGTATGGTATACCCAAATATCTACCGGTTGACGAAAATCATCCAACAATTCCAATTTCAATTTACGGGTTATCTAAGCTTGCGGCCACTCAACTTGCCCTCGTCTATCATATGAACTATAACCTTGACGTGACAATTTTCAGAACTTCTAACGTCTACGGTCCTCATAAGAGCTCGTCCTTTCCTGGATATAACTTGATCAACTACTTTATTGATCAAGCGAAAAAGGACAAAGAACTAACCATTTACGGTAAAGGGGACCAAGAAAGAGATTATATATTTATACACGACCTAGTCGACGCTTTCGTGCTCTCATTTGACCGAAAAACATCGGGGGAAATCTACAATCTTGGTTTTGGAAAAGGAATACAAATAAAATCAATGGCGAAACTAATAACAAAAACAGTAGGGAAGGGAAGAGTTACCTACAAGCCCTGGCCTAAAAATTTTCAAAGTGTCGAAACAGGAAGCTACATTTCAGACATTAGAAAAATAAAAAGTTTGGGTTTTAAGCCAAAGACAAATTTTAAGGAAGGTATTTTAAAAACATGCCAAATAAGCTAAAAATTTGTTCCCCACAACTAGGACTTTCGAACAAATCCACTTTGGGCGGAGAAGTGTTTGACAGGGAAGTTCTATTAGGTCTGGCGAGAAGGGGAGTGGAGACAACAATTATTCTCCCCAAAGGAAAAGCCCACGACAAAGGCATTAAGAATTGGCATATATATTATTTACCAATTACCCACTTCCCCGCCATCGCGGCAAATCTCCTTTACTTGCCTCCCTTATTTAAAACATACCAAGAAAAGAAGTTTAATATTCTAAGAATCCATCAGCCGCAATTTTTAGGCCTTTGCGCTTCCCTATTCAAGTTTTTCAAAAGAGATGTAAAACTCGTTGCCACGATTCATCAATTCAGAGAGACAGAAATGCCCTTCGCGTCTAAGTTTTTTAACAATTTATGGGACCATATTATTTGCGACAGCGAAAATGTCAAAAATCTTATTATAAAAACTTATAACGTCGAAAAAAACAAAATTACAGTAGTTCACAACGGAACTCCTCGTTACCTCAAGCCGACTGAAAAAGGCAAAAAACTATTAAAGAAATTGAATTTAGAAAATAAATTTGTATTGATGTATATGGGTTTTTTTAACGAACGGAAAAACCCACTTTTCCTACTTAAAGTTCTAAGTGAAATTAAAAAAACAAACAAAAATGTTGCGCTCGTTTATTGGGGAGAAGGTCCTCTCAAAAGTGAAATTAAAAAAAGAGCGATCTCTTTAAATCTCTCTTCAGACATAAGGTTCATTACTCCTAAGTTTGGGCCAGAAAAGAATAAATTCCATAACTTGGCTGATGTTTTCGTTCACCCATCGTTGGACGAAGGGTTCGCACTTGCCCCCTTGGAAGCGATGGCTTGCGCAAAGCCGGTTATTATGAATAATTCACATTCAGCAAGAGAAGCTATCGACAATGGAATAAATGGATTTATTTGTGAACAAAGCGACGTCGACGCCTGGTGCAGGGCCCTAATAAAAATCCTAGGCGATAAAAAACTCGCAAACAAAATGGGTAAGGAAGCCTATCAAAAAAGATTAAAAGAATTTAACTGGAAGAAAACAATAAATGCACATGAAAGGGTATTCAATCGATTGCTAATTTAGAACAACTTAAATATAATTGTTTTCACACCTGCCTTCCGACACTCTTAGAAAATTCTTGTGAAAGCTTCCACAAAAAAAACAATATCCATCGTTATTCCTATTTTAAATGAAGAAAAGAATATTCCAGTTCTTTATAAAGAGGTCATAAAAAATGTTGAAGGATTTAACAGAGAATTCATTTTCATCAACGATGGTTCAACAGATCGTTCAGCGGAAATTATAAATAAACTAAGGGAAAAAGATAAAAGCGTAAAACTTGTAAATTTGTCGAGAAATTTTGGCCATCAAATAGCCATCACTTGTGGGGTTGATATGGCAGGTGGAGACGCAGCCATAATAATGGATGCAGACTTGCAGGATCCGCCAACTGTTATTCCAAAAATGATTAAGAAATGGCAAGAAGGTTACGATGTCGTTTACGGCAAAAGACTAAAAAGAGAAGGCGAAAGCTATTTTAAATTATGGACGGCACGGGCATTTTACAGTTTGATTAATTTACTTTCTGGCACCAAGATCCCCGATAACGTAGGAGATTTTAGACTGATTTCTAAAAACGTTATAGAAGTACTTAAAGTGACTAGAGAATATCAGAGGTTCTTAAGGGGAATGATAAGCTGGGTAGGCTTCGACCAAACCGCCGTTCAATTTAAAAGAGCAAGAAGATATTCCGGTAAATCCAAATACTCTACTTTATCAATGGTAAAACTTGGAGTTGACGCCTTACTCTCTTTTTCGTTCTTCCCTTTAAGGATCGCCTCCTTCTTAGGAATAGCAACAGCAACGGGCGCGATCGGATTCATTTTTTATACCCTAATTTTAACGGCCGGTGGAACTACAGTTAAGGGTTGGCCTTCAACTATAGTTTTGATGCTGTTTTTAGGTAGTATTCAACTCATCACAATTGGTATCATAGGGGAATATTTGGGCCGGATATATGAAGAGGTGAAGAAAAGACCTTTATACATCATAAGGTCAACAGTCGGAATAAAAAGAAATGCCAAAATCTAGAAAAACCCAAAAACAGACTATTGAGGAACTTTTCCACGATAAATACGCCTCCTCAGTCAAATTGGAAGATTTAAATGTGGAGGAAAACTTTTCTCTCGCCGCTCAAGAAAACCGTAGCGCCGAAAAAATGTTCGGCGACCTAGAGGGGAAACGAGTGCTGGACTTGGGGTGTGGATTTGGCGAAACAGCAGTTTATTGGGCAACGAAGGGCGCAAAAGTCGACG
The DNA here is from genome assembly GCA_024654445.1 of Candidatus Curtissbacteria bacterium. Classification (NCBI taxonomy): domain Bacteria; phylum Candidatus Curtissiibacteriota; species Candidatus Curtissbacteria bacterium. Next base: position 8,051 of record JANLHP010000022.1, read on the forward strand.
CTATCGATATCTCTTCTGAGTCCATCGAATTAGCAAAAAAATTGGCAACCAAGTACAAGGTTTCTAAAAACTGCAACTTTAAACAAATGGCTGCAGAGGATCTAAAATTTAAGGACAATTACTTTGATTACGTATTCGGCAACGGGGTACTTCACCACGTTCAACTTATGGAAGCTGGGAAAGAAATAAAAAGAGTCTTAAAAAAAGGCGGCAGGGCCGCGTTTGTTGAACCCCTTAAATACAACCCCGTTATTAATGTATATAGAAGAATTGCGAATGAAGTAAGAACTCCCACCGAAAACCCTTTAGGTTTTGGCGATATCAACAAGCTAAAAACAGTATTTCCTCACGTTAAACATAGTGAATATGAGATGCTCACTCTTTTAATATTTGTTTGGTTCTTCATAGTTTCCAGAGTAAGTCCGAATGAGCAAAGGTACTGGAGGAAAATCTTAAGGGTTACGGGCCCACTAAAGCTTATCCTTGGCTCATTAATTTTTCTGGATAAAATAGCCCTTTCCCTTATTCCTCCACTTAGGTATTTTTGCTGGAATACAGTAATAGAGCTAAGGAAATAACTTCATGCCACCCATGAGATTTTTACTCAAGCTGTATGTAAATTCCTTAAAAAAAATTGAATTAGGGAGCGCAATTTCTGTCAGATTAACTAAAATTACAGGAAAATCAAAAGTTAATATTCATCCTAAACATTTCTTAAACCAAGACCCTTGGTACACAAAAAAACTCTCAAGCAGCGATATTGTCCTTGACCTAGGAAGTGGCATAGGTCAAAGCGCGATTAAGGCGGCAAGGGTTGCGAAAAAAGTAATCGGTGTCGAAAAAGATAAGCAACTGATTTTAATTGCAACAAAATCCGCATCAATAGAAAAAGCTAAAAATGTATCGTTTAAAAAAGGTGATCTCGAAAACAAACTTAAGTTCAAAAATAATTCTTTTGAAAAAATAATTTTTCTCGACGTTCTAGAGCATCTGAATAGTCGTGACCAGATCTTGAAAGAAATTCACAGAGTGCTTAAACCTAAAGGATTACTTTTTTTGGGCGTGCCAAACAGTGAAACTTCTTGGAAAAAGCTTCAAAGAAAAGCGGGTACCAATTCCTTTTCCGACCCCGACCACAAAATAGAGTTCAGCGAGAAACAAATCAAAGACTTGCTCCAAAAACACAAGTTCAAAATAATAGAATTTTCTTACGGAAAGGTAGACACTCCATTTAGAGGATTTTACGACATAATCGGAGGGTTTTCGATTTCCGCGTACAGAAAAATTTCAAATTGGAGACAACAAAAGGCCAATAGACAAAATATAGACGCCAGCGGATTCGAAATAGTCGCGCAAAAATAATATGAAAACAGCTTTTTTAATTGAGCATTTCATACCGTTTGCTACAGGAGGGTCCGAATGGAGTACATATTATCTAGCGAAAGACCTCAACAAACTTGGACACGATATCACAATCATTACACCAAATTTCGGAAGTAAACCGTTTGAGAGAATGGGAGGTGTAAAAATTAAAAGATTTCCCATTTATAAGAAAATAAAGACAAAAGACAGTATCCCCGGAAATTTTTTCTTTACGAATCCACTCTGGATAGTATGGAGCATGTACTACACATTTACCTTTCTAAAAAATGAAAATTTTGACATAATCCATGTCAATGGAAAATATATGCTTCCTCCAACAAGACTCGCAAATATCTTTCTTCACCTACCCCTCGTCGTAACAATAAGAGACTACCAAGTCATATGCAACTATGGACTGTGCCTATGGCGGGGCCAAAAGGCATGTAATTTAAAAGACTATTTTTTTGATGATTTTAAAAAATATTACAGTAACTACGTCACAAACAAAAACGTCACTATATTTTTAGTCAATCTCGTATATGCGTTCTGGGGAAGGGCATCTCGAAATATATTAAAGCTCTCAACCTATAAAGCCAAAGTTGTGTCACTTTCAAATATACAAAAAAGAATATTTGAAAAAAACGGCATAGATGTAATGAGCGTCATTGGAAACTCAACGGATTTTAAAAATAAAAAAAGTTCAACTAAGGAAAATAAAATTATATATGCGGGAAGATTTACTCAAGGAAAGGGTTTAAGCCTTTTAATTTCTATACTTCCCGATCTTATAAAAAGTAATCCTGGCTACCGGTTTGTATTTGTTGGAGATGGGCCTCTCAGACCTGAAATCGATCAAATGGCTGAAAAAGCCAAAAGTGTAACAGTACTTGGTCAAATTAACCACGATAAACTTCTCGATGAAATTGCTTCTTCAAAAGTGTTGGTGGCCCCCTCAGTATGGCCTGAGCCGTTTGGAAGGGTTGCGATAGAAGCGCTTTCTCAAAAAACGCCCGTGGTGGCGACAAATGTAGGCGCTTTTCCGGAAATATTGAGTAAAAGATGGGGAATTATTGTAAGGCCCACGAAAAAAGACCTTAGAAGAGGTATTGAAAGCGTGATTAAACATAATAAATACTACGTTAGGAATATCACTAAAGACTTGCCTGGCATGAAAGATAAGTTTCAAAAAGATGTAACCGGAAAATACTTAAAGCTCTACAAAAGCCTTACGGCATGAATTTGGCAATATTCTTATCGACGGGAGAGAGTTTTGAAGACATGGACAAGCGAGGACAAGGAAGTCAGTTCAGAAAATTTTATCTTAAAGCTTTCTCGCAGAATTTTGATCTTGTCTACATATTCTCTTACTCTAACGAAAAAGTAAAAGGGTTACCAGACAATGTTTTCGTGATCAAAAACAAATTTTCACTGCCAAGATATATTTATGCCCTGCTTTTACCTATCCTAGAAAGGAACACAATTAAAACGTGCACAGTTATAAGAACGTACCATATTTCCGCAACACCGCCCGCTATAATTTCAAAGATCATCTACAATATCCCTTTTGTTTTTAATTATGCCTATGACTATAAAAAGGTTGCGCGTCTTGAAAGAAAATATCCTCAGATACTTTTTTTTACCCTTGTCGAACCCTTCGCTAAGTTTTTTGCAAACAAAATCTTTGTAGCATCAAAAGAAATTTCAACGGGTACCAAAAAAGAGATATTTTTACCAAATGGCGTAGACACGGAGTTTTACAAACCACAAAAGGTCAAGAAAAAAGGAAACATGATACTGACAATCGGCAGACTTGAAAGCCAAAAAAATTTTGAGAGCTTAATTAAAGCAATTAAGGGACTGAATGTCGAACTGGTTATAGTCGGTTCAGGTAAACTGAAAAAGAAGCTAATACAAGATGCAAAAAAACAAAAAGTAAATCTAAAAATAATCGATCGCCTTGAAAATACAAGACTCCCTTCCTTGTATAATAAAGCAGATATTTTTGTTCTCCCCTCCCTCATCGAAGGCAGCCCTAAGTCTCTCTTAGAGGCTATGAGCTGCTCAATACCTCCAATCGGAACAAATGTCATGGGAATAAGAGAAATAATAAAAAACAAAAATAATGGTCTTCTTGCAAAAGTAGATTCCGAAAGTCTTTCCAAGAAAATTAAATATCTCATCACAAACCCTTCTGTACGTCTAAAACTAGGTAAAAACGCCAGAGGGTTTATTGAGAAAAATTACGACTTAAAAAATTTAATAAAAATAGAAATAAGCACAATAAAAAACGCTGCGACATGAAAATCTTATTTATATACCCGTCAAATAGAAAATCTCTCGAGGTTGAAGTTAAAAATAGAAAATCCCCCGATAATGCCCTTTACGCAATAAATCATTTAAGAAAATATGGTCACAACGCCTACTTTAAAGACACCCCCCGCCTTTCGGAAAAAATTTTAAACTTTTTTCTATTTCCAATAAACGGACTTTTTTTGAAGCAAATTGAAATCGATTTTAAATTAGTACGAATCATAGTACTCTTACCCTGGATTGCAAAAAGTGATATCGTAATCGCCAACACAGATGGTGTAGCTTTACCCTTGTGTTTCTTAAAAAAGATAGGGGTTATAAGAACGCCTTTAATTTACGCCGTGGGCCTCTTTTATGTCGAAGGCGGACTAGAAAAAAGTATCGAGAGAAAATCTCCAAGTCTATTTTCCGCATTTTATAAATGGATAATAAGTTCGGCTGATCAAATCTTGTATCATTCTCCCGCTGAAAAAGAAAAACTTATCAATCTTGGAGTCTACAATCCTGCCATATGCACGTTTACCCCAATGGGTTCAGACGGGAAATTCTTCAATCAGTCAAGATTCTCAAAAATTAAATCAATAAAAAATACTGTGGTCGCCGTTGGCAAAGATAGAGCGCGAGATTATGAGCTTCTTTTGGCTTGCGCAAACTCACTAAAAAGCCTTCGAGTCATCATTATTTGCAGAAAGGAAAATATTGTAAATTTTAAAATACCCAAAAACGTAAAAGTTCTTTATGAAATACCATACGAAGAAGTTGCAAAATGGTATCGCAAAGCGGAGGTAATCGTAATACCCCTAAAAGAGATAAGAAAATCAACAGGACAAATGACATTTACGGATTCTCTACAAAGTTCACGACCAATAATAATAAGCGCCGTCAGCGGCATCTCTCATTACCCCTTAAAGACAAATTTCAATGCGGTTTTGGTTCCGCCCCAAAACGCGACGGCTTTGGCAAAAAATATTAAGGAACTAATCAACAACAGTAAACTTCAAAAGAAACTGGTTAAAAACGCGATAATTCTCAAAAAACGATACACAACTTACCAATATGGTAAAGAATTAGAAAACGTAGTAGAAAGAGTAAGCGAAAAAGTGCAATTAATACCTTTATCCAAAAAGCACCTTGAATTTCTAAGAAAACTACGAAATGAAAACAGAAGATCATTCTTGTCGCAAGGTCTTATCTCAAGGGAAGACCAAAAAAAGTGGTTCGAGAAATATAAAAGTAACAACAACGATTGGGTTTTTATACTCGAAAAAGACAAGGAGCCAATCGGTGCAGGATCAATATATGATACAGACGCAGTAAAAGGAGAAGCGAAAATAGGAAGATTCGTAATTAAAAAACAATACCGCCATAAAGGCTATGGGGTAATTCTTTTAAAAAAAGTTGAAGAAATTGCTTTTGGGGAGCTTAATTTAAAAAAGTTAAATCTTGAAGTTTTGGCGCGCAATATTTCGGCATTGAATTTATATAAAAAATCAAATTTTAAAGTAGGATCAGGAAAAATTATCAAAGGACAAAAGGTGATAGTAATGTCCAAAGAGACAAAACTTGGTCCTTTCAGCAAGCGTATATTACAATTCAACGATGCCGACTTATAGCAAAAGCAGAGTTTCAACCCTGTCAGTTCTGCCGGTGTTTAGACCTGCAATGGGCCAGGAGGAAATCGATGCGGTTTCACAAGTACTTAAAAGTGGATGGATTGGTCTTGGCCCCAAAACCGAGGAATTGGAAGAAAAATTTGCAAAATTTGTTGATGCAAGATACGCAATAGGTCTTTCTTCAGCAACGGCTGCCCTTCATTTAAGTATGCTTGCATTAAAAGTCGGGAAGGGGGACGAAGTTCTTGTCCCATCGTTAACCTTCGTATCTACCGCACATGCGGCCTTATATGTTGGTGCGAAACCTGTCTTCGTGGATGTCGACGAAGATACACTTTGCATGGATCCTGATGATCTTGAAAGGAAAATAACCGAAAAGAGTAAAGCAGTAATTCCGGTTCATTTCGGAGGCCATGCCACTGACCTGGACAAAATCCACTCAATAGCCCGGAAGCATAAATTATTTGTTGTCGAAGACGCCAGCCATGCCACTGGATCCGAATACAAGGGGAAAAAAATCGGTAGTTTATCGACAATAACCTGCTTTTCTTTCCATGCAGTAAAAAACTTAGCAACAGGCGATGGAGGAATGATTACCACGAACGATCAGAAAATTGCAGACAAGATAAAAAATCTTAGATGGGTAGGCATCGATAAAGGAACCTGGGAGCGTGAAGAACTAATTAGCGACAAGGGTTATAGACAATATGGATGGTATTACGACGTTACCGATTTGGGCTATAAATACCACATGAATGATATAGCAGCAGCAATTGGCCTCGTACAGCTGAAAAAATTAAAAAGCACCAACGCCAAAAGGCAAAAATTAGCAGCAAGATACAATAAGTTTTTAAGTAAACTTTCTTGGATCAAAACACCGCTAACAAAACCCTGGACAAAAAGCGCAACTCATAATTACGTTATAAAAACTCTTCATCGCGATGACTTGAATATTTTTTTGAAAGAAAGAAAAATATCGACAGGCGTCCATTATATGCCGATTCATTATTTTAGCTATTACGTCAAAAACAATTTAAAAGCAGACGTGCCGGTAACGGAGAAAGTCTGGAAAACCCTTTTAACGCTGCCGCTTTATCCGACACTTTCCCTGAGCGATCAGGACTATGTCATTTCTTCTATTGGTGAATTTGGTCGCATCAACAATCTAGAATGAGATCACCTAAAACCTTCAGTCTGCAAGTTAAAAAAGATCATTATTTCAATTTAAAATATGACACAAAGGCAAGATGGATAAGTTATTGGTATCAGATAAAAGAAGTAATTAGCCAGAATCCTCGAGAGGCTCTGGAAATTGGAGTAGGCAACAAAATTGTTTCTGATTATCTTAAAAAAGTTGGAATAATCGTAAAAACATGCGATTTTGATGAAAGGTTGAAACCCGACGTAGTAGCAAGCGTAACGAAGCTACCTTTCAAGAAAGGAAGTTTTGATACAGTCCTTTGTGCTGAAGTTCTTGAGCATTTACCTTTCAGGGAGTTTAAAAAATCTCTTAAAGAAATACATCGGGTGACGAGAAAAAAGGCAATCATTACACTTCCCCATATAAGCCTAACAAATTTGTATTTCGGATTTAAAATAATTCCCTTTCTTCCCAAAAGGGAGTTCGCCGCGAAAGTCGACTACCCTTTTAAACACAAGTTTGAAGGAGAGCATTACTGGGAAATAGGAAAGAGAGGATACGGCTTAAAGAAGGTGACGGAAGCAATAAGCCGCACCGGCTTCAAGGTTGAAAAAACTTATTATCCACCAGAAAATCCAAAGCATCAATTTTTTATATTAAAAAAAGAGTAATCGTCGGTGAATGCGAAAAGCGAGTACATACTTCCGAGATGTCAACAGCAATGAAGATGATTTTTTCTGCTCGCTCTTGTGAGCAAAGCTTGCAGTCCTCGTTCTATACTGGAACTGTGGGCCTAAAACTTGAAGGGACAATACCGAGAGCTTTTAGCCCTCGGAAGTTTATACTATTCTCCCCAATCTCTACAAAATCCAAATTTAAATCAGGTATTTCTATTAGGATAGAAGGCGTTTCATCTTATCTCAAGTCTCAAGGAATACAAACTGTAATTGTCGACAAAATAAGGACGCCTAGAAAAGCAGATTATACGTACTTGTTGGTAAGTACCAAAAAAGACTCTATTAGCTACTCCGCGGCTCGTAACATTGAAGACAAAAGTAAGGTGATCGTCGATCTTTACACTCCGCTAATCTTAGAAAAAGAGTTAACCTTTTCAAAATACAAACCTTTTGATTGGGTTAAAAAAAATAGCCAAAAAGACAATATTAAACTAATACTTTCAAAAGGGTCTCATTTTTTCGTTGCAAACAAACGACAAAAGGAATATTGGTTAACTTTTTCCGAACAAGAAAGTTTGAACTTAACCAACAGACAGATCTCAGTTATCCCTACGGGTTATTCACAAAAAAGTATTAAACCCTCACCCCAAAAGAAAATTCTCTGGTTCGGAGGAATTTACCCTTGGATGAATCCTTATCCTTTAATTGAAGCATTCAAAAAAATAACGGACAGCGATCAAGAGTGGAAGTTAAAAATTCTAGGAGGCTTTCATCCAGAAACTGGTTATCAAAAGATATACAAAGACGTAACTTCAAAATTAAAAACAATCCCTAAAAACCGTCTAGAAATTCTTCCTTGGCTTCCTGCAAAAGACCTTAACAAGAATCTCGCAGATGTTTCTTTCTGTGTTAACCTAGTAAAGGAGTCGAAAGAGGATTTCTACTCGCATCGCGTCAGGCTCCTTACAGTTCTTAACGCTGGAATACCAATATTGACGAATGGTAAAGATACGATAAGTGACCTTGCTGTTGAAAAACTAGCAGGGGAGAAAGTGCATGCTAGAGTCAATGAACTCTACGAAAAAATGAGTAGTCTAATCAACAATAAGAGACTGGTCAAAAAAATGCGAGACAATGCCCTGAAAGTCCAAAATGATTTTATTAAGGAAAATTTATCAGATAAAAATTTTAAATCATTTGTCAAAAAAAGTGCCTGAGGTTTCTAAAGAAAACCTTATTATCTTAACATTCGGGCTTCTAATTGGCTTCGTAGTCTCGCTCCCCCACATTTTAGGCAGTATTGATAATAAAGGAGCTTATCAGCCCTTTTCCGTCAATTCTGCGGTTTCCTACTCCAAAGAGGAAGCCTATACTTATGCTGCCCAAGTACAGCACCTTGTCAAAGGTTATTTGATTGGAGACCCATATATATGGGAATACAGAAACGGGCTCTCTCCCTATCTTGGAGAACTAGGTAGTATTGTTCCTGTATCCATCCTCTCAATACTTTTATCTAGCGTCCCCAAGGGATTTATGGCATCAGACTTTGTCTTTCCGTTTACTCTTTTCTTATTAATCTCGAAAAATTTAAAAAATTTAGGATTTAATTTAAGTTTCACCCTTTTTGCCGCAAGCGCAGTTCTAGTAATCCCCTTTTTGTCTGTGCTGATACCGAAAATCACAAGTTATGGAACTGTTTTAACCGGGATAGAAAATGGGCCGTTGCTCTTTACGAGAACACCTCACCCACAAATATCTGATGTTTACCTTTTTTGCGCCATCTTCACGTCAATTTGGTTTTTGAAGTCAAAAAATCCCAAAAGAGTAATAATTCTACCAATAATCCTTGGGCTCTCGCTTTACTCTTCTGTCTATGTCGCATCAACAATTATCTTAGCATCGCTGATCATCGCACCTTTTGCCGCAAAAAACTTGGACAAAAAGCAAATAACAAAAATCTTAATTATTGGGGCGATAGTTTCGCTGCCTCTGCTTTTAAATTTTTACCTGACACGGGAAATTCTCTCGAAGGAGTTCATTCTACGGTTTTCTCAAGAAAAAAATTTTCTCTTCCCAATCCAAATTAGGTACCTTTTAATTGCATTCCTTCTGTATAAATTTAGGCCTCGCGACCCCATCTACAAAGTTTTATTTATATATGTAGTTTGCGCTGCAGTTCTTATTGATTTTCACCAAATTATTCTCGGAAGAGATTTACAAGGAGACCACTGGATAACAAGAGTTATAGCTCCTTTGGCTACGCTCTCTCTTTTATTAATCACCTATACTTTTTTCAAAAAGGCAAATTACCGACTTTGGACTTTGGCTACGCTCTCGATTTTAATTTTTGGCTTTTACGTCCAGAATAACTGGTATCAGAACAACAAAAGTTATTTAACGCAAGACACCAGAACTGCGTCATTGATAATGCAAATAAACACAATGGGCAACAATTACGTAGTGGGCACTTTGAACACCAGCCTAGGAGACGAAATTAGAGCAACTACGGGAATCTGGACTTATCTTTCACCCGGGGATAGGTCTTATATAAGTACCGCAGAACAAATCCAGAGAGCTTGCGACCTTTTAGTTTTACAAAAGGGTACATCAACTCTAGAAGAAGCAAACGAAGCGCTACTATATGAGTTAGGTCTCGAGGCTAAGAATAAAAAAACTGTGGAAAAAGTGCAAAGAGAATTATCGCAGTGTGCACAAAAAAACAATACAACGCCCTCCTTTAAACTAGACTACTTAATAGTCGAAAGCGAAAATGGAGAGTACTCCTTAAAAAAGATCTAGAATGACAAAGATCGTAAAGATTCAACTCATTTTATTCTCAGCGTTATTGATATTATGGAATATTTTTACACCTATTCTAGAAGGCGCCGATGAATCCGGACATTTTTGTCACGCTGACTATATTGCGCATAAAGGGAAAATTCCTAACATTAAAATCCAAGACGGTTGCTATCTTTGGCACCCACCATTCTATTATTCAATGTTGGCACCAATCATAAAAGTGTTTGGCTTGCCAGAGTATCCCCAAAGCCAATTAGAGATGAATCCCAACTTCAACTTACTTAGAAAAGGAGAGTATTCTCAGTTTGTACACACTAAGGAAGAATTGATGCTTGGCTGGGGACGCCTCGAATTCTTAGTCCATACTTTAAGATTATTTTCTGTACTTTGCGCCATTGGCATCTTTTTGATTGCAGTTCAATTATTAAAATTCACCTTGAAAAACGAAAGCCAAAGAACCCTAAGCCTACTCTTTCTTTTCAACCCCATGTTTATTCATATTTTTACCACGCTTACAAACGTAACCCTATTAAGTTTTATTTCCGCACTTTTTCTTTTTATTGAATTAAAATACTTCAAAAGCTTAAAACCTGCAAAAATTCACGTCCTTCAAGGCTTTTTACTGGGTATCGGATTTTTAACTAAAATAACCTTCGTTGCAGCCGGAGCGTTCTATTTAAGTGTTGCTTTGTTAAAATTAAGAAACAGACCTGAAAGCCTTAGAAGAAGTGCAATAGAAATATTAATCTTTATATCGACTTTCATGATCGTCACTGGATGGTACTTGGCAAGAGCTCTCACTCTTTATGACACGCCTCTGGAAATTAACGCGCTCACTCAAGCGCAAGGAGGAGACCACCATTTAGATCTTCTAGAAAATATTGGCCCTTTAAATTATTGGAATAGTTTTGCCTTAACACTGTTTAGAACTTTTTGGTCTGGGTATGGAGCGCTGACAGTACGCTTTCCTGAAATATTAAATTTAGTTTTACTTATCAGCGTTATGCTCGTAATAATAGCAGCAATTAAAAAATGGAAAAGAACAAATGCTTACTTCAAATTGTCAGCACTTTACTTAGCGGTAACTTTCATAACTCTAATCATCGGAAATTTCACACTATCTGCAATGCATGCAAAGGATCTATTCCCCGCGTACTTACCAATCTCTTTCTTATTCGCTTATGGGGCGAGCAATTTGACAAAAGTATTTAAAAAAAACGGAAAAATGATTTTTTTGGGAATTCCCGTAGCGATCTATTTTTTTGCACAAAACGAAGTTGTTGGAATTCTAAAATTACTGTTCTTCCAAGAATCTCAAGGGGCTTACTTAAAACCTCTAATTGTTAAGGTGACGACTGTTCTAGCTCTGTATGGTCTTATTTATCAAGGGCTAAAAAAATTAAAGATAAATAACAGGTGGCATATCAAAATTACGTTTACTTTATTTGTCGCCAATATTGTAATTCTAGCAATTTCCACCTACTTATTTTACAGCTGAGGTTTTTTAATAATGTATTCAAGTTTCATCGGAAGAATTCCGACTTCAGAAAACGCAGCGCGCAGCAGCTTCTTCGGTAAAGAAATTAAAACTAGCAGCAGTTGATTTTTAGACCTTTTTTGGTTCCAGTGCTTTTTAATTTGTCCTGACAAGTCACGGTTGGCCTCGACAGACGACCACTCAATTTCTAGCTTGTTTGCTCTGCACAACCTTTCAATTAGCCTGTTGTTTGTGTAATTAAGCGAGAAAACAAAGTCTTTTACTACGGAGTAGTCTCTTTCTCTTACCCAATTAACCTTTCTAATATTTAAAAACTTCAACGCAAAAAGTGCCCACAGCGAAAAAACCCTCTTTGGCATTAAAGGAAAGTATGGTAAATGATAATGTTGTTCTACAGGGAAAAAATAATTAGGACAACTCAAATATATAAATCCGCCAGGTTTTAATATTCTCGCAAGTTCCTTCAGAGACTTCTCCGGATCTTGAACATGCTCCAAGACCTGAGAAAAGACGCATAGATCAACGACCCCACTTTTTAGAGGTATCTTTTCAGCGGTGCCATCAATTACTTTTAACCGCCCCTTTTTCTTTCGAAGCTTATTGTAATAGTACTTAATAATTTTTCTATCTTTAGTGCTTGGCTCTATCGCAACGACCTCAAATCCAAGCGATACTAAATTCAAAGAAAATTGCCCATATCCGGCCCCAATGTCTGCAATCAATCCCGGAGTTTTGTTCGTATTAGATAATATGTGCCTAACAGTCCTTGCCGTCAGCTTAAAGGACTCCGCGAAAAACTTTTCCAAAGACTCGGTCGACCCATTCCAATATTTGTTATTTAATTCAACCCATAGCTTATCTTTGTCTTCGGCCTTCGAATACATTAAGTCGACCGGAAGATTTTTGCGTCGAGTATCAGAAGTCATATTTACTTAAATAAATTATTCATGGACTAAAGCCCATGATTAGGCCCGGAATCACATTTAGTTACATAAATATGACGAGGACCGCATGGCACTGTAGGTTTTGACATTCGCTTAAAGAATCACTCTCAGCCTCAACTTGAAAGCTGGGGCTTCTCGCTCACAATAACCTTGTTTATAAATTTGTCGATCTCCATAAAAGATTTGATGCCAAAAGCAGAAACATAATGATTCGAAAATTTATTTTGATAAAATCTCTGCCTTTTTAGTTTATTTTTGTCGTATAAAATCTTTTTAATGCCAACATCAATATCTTCAAGCTGATCAAATTTTATGTTTATCGAGCTCTTACTTTTAACAAAAGGATCCCCGAATTTTCCAGACAGAAATGAATTATCGAAGTAGAGTGTTGGCTTATTTTTCAAAATTGCAATCAGACCCGCAGTTGTCGCGCCTGTTATTACAACGTCACTCTTATTAATAACATTTTCTACCTTACTTGAATTATCCACCTTTACATTTGCGGGAAGTTCCAGATCGTCAAGGTCGTCCCTTAAAGAATAAGAAGGGTGGTTTCTCAGAATAATTCTAAATCCCGAATCTAATTTTGAAAGCCCTTTAACTAGCTTTTCAATCGATTGTTTATTCGAGTACCTTAAAAAAAGAGACAAAGTTCCAAAAATAGGTGCCCATAAAACTAAAACGTTTATGATCTTTTTTTCTTTCAAGTTAACATGATTAATGTGTTTCGGCCTTTTATAATACGGACAGCCGGCTATATATGCATTTTTAGGGTGGATCATTTTCGCCAGTCTGCCCCATACCAAATAATAATCAGAAAAGTAAAAATCAGATTCAATTATTTCCCAGGTCGCTATTCCATGTTGAATTTCAGCAACCTTTATTCCAAATGACTTCGCCATTAAAGCAAAAGCTGAGCCAAATGTATCATTGCTCGTTGAAGTTAAAATAACTTGAGGTTTCGCTCGTAAATAAAGATAAAAGGCAAAATTTAAAAAAGAAACAATTTCAGGAAACAAAAAAAGCCTTAAATACCATAATCTGAGCGTCCAGGGTCGACCGGCAAGAAGTGCATTCTCATTTTCTACCCGCCATCTTCTAAAGACAAAAAAAGATAAGGCTTTCAACCGCTCGCGTCGTGATTGGTACCTTTGAGTGTTGGTGAGATTTAAAAATGAAATATTGATACTTTTCAGATATTTTTGATCAACCTCTGTTATTTTCCCGACGACTAAAACCTTCCTCCTCTTTGAGAGGTACTTAATGAGTGGCAAAAGACCACTTAGGTGCCTGCCGCTAGCCACTATTAAAACCTCAGATGCCACATGTGGCCATTTAATTTTTGCCCTTGGCGCCACAATCAATTTAAGAAGGTGAGTAAGCTTTGATGCATATTTAAGTGCCTTTCGGCCGGGACTTAAGGAGTAAGCAAACGTTTGTGGGTATTGTCCCCAAACGTCATCTATAGGCTGCTTTTGTAAAAGCGACGAAAAAAAATGATGCTGAGAGAAAGCCTGAATTTTTTCCAGTGATATGCCATAAAACTTATAATTATTATTCGGATAATACTTGGAGATCCAGTTTTTCGACAAATCAACTGAATAGTCGTACAAGTTTTTTGACTTATTAAATGAGGAAGCAATCACTTTTCTATTAGGTCCCAGGAAAGGGGGGTGCCGAGCTCTATATCGTAGAGTGCCCGACTGCCTATAATATCATCCCACTCTCGAGGAGGCAATCCATTACTAGGTCTTACCGTTTTAATATTTCTTGAAGAGAATTTCTCACCCTTCTTAATATCCTTAGAGACAAAAATAGAAGGCCTAAACCGCATGTTATATTCCTCGGCACTATTTAACGGGCCATATTTAACCTCGCCCTTCGCCCCTTCATTTCTTCTTATCTTTTTCACCATTTGCCCAAATTCTTCTGGCTCTAATGAAAATCTGGAGTCCGGCCCTCCGCGAGAGCGTTTTGTAATTAAATGCTTTTCAATGATTGAAGCACCCATAGTTGCCGCAATCGTTGGGGCTATGATTCCCGCGTTGTTGTCGGAGAAACCGCTAACCACCCCAAACTTCTCCTGAAGGTCACCTATTGTCCTAAGATTCATGCTGGAAAGTAGGGGACTGGCAGAATACTGAGTTACGCAATGCAAAAGAGCAATTTCACCAGAACCATATTTTTTTAACGTATCAACTGCAAGCTCAATTTCCCAAAGGGCCGCAAAACCAACAGACATAATGACGGGTTTTTTAGTTTGAGCAACCTTTCTTATTAAAGGAATGTCTACAACTTCATAAGAGGCGATCTTATAACAGGGAACCTTCAACTTTTCCAAAAAATCCACAGCGGTCTCGTCAAAGGGAGTTGAAAAAAAAATTAGGCCTAACTCTTCCGCAACTTTTTTGAGCTTAGTGTGCCACTCCCAGGGAGTATAGGCAGTCTTATAAAGGTCGTAAAGCGTTTCATTCTTCCAAGCCTCAGGAGTCTTTTTGCCTCTGACAATAAACCATTCCTTATTCGACTTAAGTGTTATTGTGTCAGGCGTGTACGTCTGAATCTTCACCGCGTCCGCTCCCGCTTCTGCGGCTGCTTTAATTAACCTTACAGCCTCCTCAAATTTTTGGTTATGATTACCCGAAATTTCGGCAACGACAAAACAAGGGAATTGAGAACCAATACTCCTAGTTCCAAGTTTTATAAACGGTTTTTTAATATTTCCATATTTCTTTTTAAATAAAACCATTTCAATCGCCTTTTCTTTTTCCCTAGACTTCAGGCCCGTGCTCACAAAACCGGCGTCTAAAAAACTCTTTTTCGAGCTAATATTTATGGGCTTTATATATGCTCTGATTTCACGAAGAGCTGCGGAATTTTCAAAAGCATAATCACATGCTTTCTGAATTAAAACAGGACCGTATCCACGGCCGCGGTACTTATTAACCAGAGAGATACTAATTTCGCCAACGTCTCTATTTAAATCAACTCTGACCTGACCGGCAGGAAGGCCGTCAACCTCCGCGACAAATAAGTAAGTATTTTTATCACCTAACTTACCCATAAACCACTTAGTGTGATCATCAAGCTTAACTGGGCTACTATTAAAGCTGTTTTCCTTGACAGTTGGATCATTCCTTAAGCTGTAAAAAAAGGCAAGATCAAATTTATTCGCTTTTCGCAGCATTAGCTTGCTGTCAATTTTTTTCTTCATCCCAAATATTATCTTTTTCCCACTTCCCTTTGTTTTTTCTCCATACTCTCGCATCTCGAAATTGGTCAGCAGTTTTATCAAACTCTTTTTCCTTCATTCCGACATATTGCAACCATCGTTTGAGATCACGAGGTTTGACATGATCATATTTTCTTACCAAATCTATGGCTTTTTTTCTTGTAATATAACCGCTCCTTATATCTTTACATGCATGATCAGTAGCTCTTCCATAACCAAATTTGACAAACTTTAAATAGTCATGCACACCATTTTCATGCATGTCGTCAAGATTGGAAAATCTACGGTAAGTTCTGTCAAATGGCTTCTTAGATTGTTGCCAATTGTATAATCTTTGCATCAATTTGTATTGCTTATTTGCGTCCCAGTCAACGTAATTTCCTAAATATATACCTCTAACTTCAGATTCCTCGAGTTCTTCTTCGGTCGGATATTTGGCCCAAAGCAAGTCTTGCTCCTTCAAACCTTCTTCACCTACCATATCGTACCAATCAAAGCCCCTTAAGGCGTGTTCAAACCTATACTTCGCTGTCATCTCGGGAAATTCATCTGCTCTATACATTCCCCCCAGGTCGGTATATCCATGTTCTCCCCAGACGATTAACTTAATTTTAAATTTAACCGCAATTTGCACCGGATATGTAAAGATGCCGCAATGAGCATGCCAGTTCATGTCGCCCATCTTCTTGAAACAAATACGGTTCAGTTTAACCAAAACGTCAACATTAGGTTTGAATATGATGTGATCCACGTTAAACACATGATGCATACGATTCAAGTTATATTCTCCCTCAGGAAGATAATTATTTCCGTGGTAAGTGACAAGAAGCGGTTTTAATTTTAATACCTTTGTAACATAGTGAGTTTGAAAGTAACTATCTTTCCCTCCGGAAACGGGAATAATGCAATCATAATTTGAGCCGTTAGAAACACGAGAGTCTTCTGCTAAACTCTCAAGTAATTTAGCCCTTTTTCTCCAATTAATTTTTTTCCGTGCTTCTGAAACTCGGCAACCAGAACAAACTCCGTCATTGTCGAAAGTTAATTTAACAGCAGAGGAAATTGGGTAAACACATTTAGTACAGTACTGCATAACTTATGTCTAAAACCTAACGTCCAGCCCAGCATCTACCATGAATTTTTTAGCGTGCCTTGTCGATTGCTCTGTGAAGTGAAAAATATTAGCTGCAGACACAGCACTCGCACCGCCAATTTTTATACCGTCTACTAGATTTTGCCAGTTTCCAACGCCCCCGCAAGCAATCACAGGAACGTTAACTTTATTCGTAATTTGTTTTAAAAGAGGTAGATCATAACCCTTTAGAGTCCCATCTCTATCGATAGAATTCAAGAATATCTCGCCAGCTCCTAGTCTTTCTGCCCTTATCGCCCAAGACTTTGGGTCCAGACCGGTTGCTTCTGTGCCGTGATTTATAAAAACCTCATATTTATCCTTGCCAATAGTCTTCGCGTCAATAGAAACTACAACCGCTTGACTGCCAAATAGCCTAGCCGCTTCGGTAATTAAAGAAGGATTTCTAACAGCCATAGTGTTGATAATAATTTTATCAACACCACTTTTAAATAAAATATGCATATCGTCAACAGACTTGATACCTCCGCCCGCCGCCAGGGGAACGAAACAGGTTTTCGCGCACTCTTTTATAATTTCTACAAAATCCTCAAGCATCTTAAAGTTATAGTCAGTCCTAATCAACTTTTGATATTCCTTTGTTTTACTGATGTCCAAAAAAATTATTTCATCGACGGACCAAGCATTGAAGTATTGAATCGCAACCTTTGGATTGCCGACGATCTGGTATTCAGAAAACTTCAGGCTCTTAACAAGCTGCCCATTCTGGAGAAGTAAGCATGGAGCGAGTCTCTTTTTAAGCATCCTTAAAATTTAGAAAATTTTCAAGAATTCTAAGACCACTTTTTTGACTACGCTCGGGGTGAAATTGGACTCCAAACAAATTATCCACCGCAACAGATGCTGTAAATTCCTCTCCGTATTCACAAGTTGCTGTCACTACGCCGCTTTCGTCAGGAGCTAAGCAGTAACTATGTATAAAATAAAAAACACTGGGTTTAACATTTTCAAAAAGAAGAGAGTTATCGGCGGGGTAAACGTCATTCCATCCAATGTGGGGTAGCCTGAAGTGTTTTTTGCTCACGCTCAATTTTCGAGTTTTACCCTTAACCCAACCCAAACCTTTATGCAATCCACCTTCTTCGCCGACTTCCGCCAGAAGTTGCATGCCTAAACATATACCCAAGAAGGCCTTTTTATTCTTCAGGACCTGCCCTTCCAATGTTTTTATAAGACCTCTCTCCGCCAGCTTATTCATGCCGTCACTAAAAGTTCCCACCCCGGGTAAAATTATATGAGTCGCTCTGTCAAAATCTTTCGATTCCCTTGAAATTTTGCTCTCTGCACCTAAAGCATCCAAAGCGTTTTTTACCGAAGCTACATTCCCCATGTCATAGTCAACAATAATCACCATTTGCGCAAGACCTTCCAAGACTGCTGTTCGAGTTTTATATTCAACATCGCGAGTTCTTGATTTTGGTCCAAATATCTAAGAACCTTTTTAACATCAACAATCGCATTTTCCCTGAAGAAGTTATCATAAATTTTCCTCATTAACAATAAATCTTTTTCCCAGTCAACCGTCAGTCTGTAATTTCGGTAGTAGTTTGGATCTAATTTTGGCGTCTTTCCTATAATAAACTCTCGATTTCGGTTAAACCACATATAAGGGGTCACATGTTCTTTCTCGTAGGAAGTTTTAGCGGCCCTATAAGCCTTAAAAAGCGCATTAGAAGAAAATACTTCGACATCTAGGCCAATAGGCAAACTCCTTGTTACGTGGTCTGTGGTACTTAAATAATCAACTTTACCTCTTATAAATTCTCGAATACATACATCAATAATCTGGGGATCAATCAAGGGATTGTCGGCAGTTATCCTTACAATAATCCCGCAATCAAATTTTTTTGCGGTATTGTAAAATCTTGATAAAACGTTTTTCTTATTGCCACGAAAACATTGCAATTGTTCTTCTTTTGCGAACTTTTCTAGAATATCATTGTCTTTTGATCTAGGAATTGAAACAATAATATGCTTTATCCTTTTAGAATATTTTAATCTATTACAAATATGCCAAAGTAGAGGCTTTCCGGCTAATTCTGCCAAAATCTTGCCCGGTAGCCTCTCCGAATCAAATCTCGCTTGAATTATCGCACAAACGCTTTGTATATTATCCGTTCGTCCCCTCACCATGAAGTCCAGCCCCCATCAACAACGAAATTCTCTCCTGTGATAAAACCGGAAGCATCACTTGAGAGCAGCGCAAACAAGCCTTTCAAGTCCTCGGGATTACCCAACTTATCAAGCATTGTCTTGCTTTTTAGCCTCTCACCGAATTTCTTGTCCCGAGCCACGTTTTCTTTAGGAAAAGGCCCTGGAGAAATTGAATTTACACGGATACCATACCTACCCCAGTAAGAAGCCAGATATTTTGTAAGCTGAATAATCCCCGCTTTGGCGATTGTGTACGTCGGTGGAATATTGAAATTATTGTCAGTGTATAGCCTCCAATCCGGCGATTGAAGTCCGTACATTGAAGATATATTAATAATTGAACCTTTCGCCTCTCTCTTCATAAGAGGGAAAACAAGCTGGCTGCACCTCAGTGTACTCCAAAGAACACCGTTTAAACTACTCTCAAATTCGTCATAAGCTAAGTTGGTGGATACCTTTTCCTGATGAATAGCGTTATTTATAAGAATGGCTATGGACGGGAGCCCTTTTATTTCATTGGAAAACTTAAGAAAAGAATTGCTGCTTGTAAAATCCAAGTCTTTAACAATAACTCTGGATTCTCCAAATTCCTTGAGCAATCCACGAGCGACGGTAGCTCTTTTTTTAGCAGTCTTCTGCGTTGTAGTTACAACAACAGTTGCTCCTAATTCAAGAAGTGTTTCTGTCGCGGCTAAGCCTAAATGTCCCAAACCACCCGTCACAATCGCTGTCCTATTTTCTAAACTGATTAAGTCCGCCAGGCTTCTCATAGCTGCAAGTTCCAACAGGCAGGGTTTGTGTACTTCTCTTCCAAAATGGGAATGCGTTGTGCAAGTTTATCAAATACTACTTGATCAATGTGAGCCTCAAAAGCAGACACGTCCGTCTCTAACTGTTTTGGCGAGGTTATCCCTATTACTAAAGGACCAAAGTTCTTGTTTGCAATGAATTGAATAAGTAACTCTTCGCGCGGTACTTTATATGAGTCCAAATATTTATAGAACGTGTTCAGCTTACCCTTTACGTCCCCAAAGTATTCCGGTAAATTTTTAGTGCTCATCAGTAGCACTCCTTGAAGAAACACACTCCTTTGAACAATGAGCTTACCCTTTTTCTGCAGTAATTTCATTTTGCCTTGGCTTTCAAAGTCCCGACTTAGGATATTATGGGGGATTTGATAAACATCAATCTCATCATATTTAAGCGCTCTGTCCACATCTCCTGGATCATATAAGGAGATACCGATATATCTGATTAGACCCCGCTTTTTATAGTCATATAAAATATCCAAAAAAATATCAGGATTTGCAAAAAAACCTTCGAAATCGTGGATATAAATAATATCCAAATGCTTTCTGTGAAGTCGACCCAGAGAAGTCTTCAACGAGTCCAAAATTTCCTTAGAGGAATCTTTAGATTTAAACGCAGTCAGCTTAGTGGCAATTATTACATTTCGTCTTCCAAGAACTTCCCCTATTATTTTTTCACTCCCCCCGTAGCTACTCGCAGTGTCAAAAAAGTTAATTCCGCGGTCAAGTGCAGCGTTTAGTATACACTTGGTTGTGTTCGTTGAAACTTGGTTCTTATTGGCGATACCGTATTGTTGTCCAAATTGAGCGCATCCCAAACAAAAGGAAGAAAGCTCTAAATCTTTGTATTTAAATACATTCATGTTAAATCTTTTTTCATAAAATATTTTATAATTTTACCAATTTCGGATTTAATTTCCTCTGGATTCATTCCTCTTCTGTCTAGTAGAAAAAATTCGTAATCTTTTTTACCCAAATACTTTCGCGCATATCTTGCAGATCGCGGGCCGTGGTATGCATGAGTGACAATGGCCAACTTTTTAAAATTTAATTTACCCAACTCTTTAAATTGGTCAAGCGTTGAAATTAGAGGGACTGGGGGCATATTAGACAACTTTATTACGTTTGAAGAATCAATGTTTTTTGCCAGTTTTCTCATCAAATCATTTTGTGCTTCAGTGCCTGTTAAAACTAACTTTGGGCCCCGGCTACTAAAACTTGCTAGCTTCTTATAGATCGTAAGCCCGTAAGCTGTTCGTTGTTCTGTGTCTCTTAAATTTGTTTTAAGTGCCGGATCACCGCTTTCACCCGAAAGTATAGCAACAGCTTCAATTCCAGCATCGATTTTGGGATCAACAGAGTTTCTTACTGATTCGAATTCTTGCTTTAATTTATTTTCGACTTCAAGAAAATCCAGGCCTATCAGGCCTCGGATGAATTGAAGAGAAAACATACTTTTGAGCCTGAAAGGCGAATATCGAGGGCTTTTAGCCCTCGGAAGTTTATCTCGAATATTCACCAATCACATCCTTAAAAGTTTTTATTACATAATCTATTTGTTTTTTTGACAAATCCGGAAAAAGCGGTAACGAGATTTCCGATTCATAAACAGATTCGGAAATTGGAAAATCACCTCTTTTAAATCCAAATTTTTTTCGATAATATGGCTGAAGATGGACGGGAATATAATGGACCTGAACACCGAGCCCTCGATCCTTCAGCTCGTCAAAAATCCTCTTCCTTGAAACTTTAATCTCGTCCAGCTTTAAAAGCGCAGTAAACAAATGCCAAACGGCAAAACTAGAATTGTTTTCCTTCGGCACATCAATAGGCAAGTCACTAAATGCTTTCCTATACACATCAACGACCAATCTACGCGCTCCAATGAACCTTTCTATCCTCGAGAGTTGTGACACACCAAGGGCGGCTTGAAAATCGGTTAGTCGAAAATTTAAACCAAGTTCCTGCATCTCATAATACCAACCGCCAACATTATTTTGTAAATTCTTTCTTGTGATCCCATGGTTTCTAAAAATAAGAAGCTTTTCCCATAACTTTTTGTCGTTTGTGACCGCCATACCTCCTTCACCAGTCGTTATTGTTTTAACAGGATGGAAAGAAAAACATGTTATATCAGCAATTGTTCCTATCATCCTCCCTTTATATTTAGAGCCGATCGAGTGAGCCGCGTCATCAATTGTTACAAGGCCATAATTTTTAGCGATTCTTTTGATTCTATCCCAATCACAGGGATTACCGGCGAAATCAACCGCCAAAATCGCCTTTGTCTTCTTATTTATCGCCTGCTCAATCCGATCAGCATTAATGTTTAAGGTTGCAAAGTCAATGTCGACGAATTTGGGAATTCCTCCGAACCAGACAAAACAATTGCTTGATGCTGCGAATGTGTAAGGTGTGGTTATTACTTCATCGCCCGAACCGATTCCGGAGGCGAAACAACTTGCAACAAGAGCGGATGCGCCGGAATTAAACGCTACAGCGTATTTTGCTCCGACGTAATTCGCAACCGCATTTTCAAATTCAAGAACCTCGGGTCCTTGGGTAATAAAATCAGATTTTAAAACTCTGGTCACTGCCTCGATATCTTTCTGGTTAATCGATTGGTGAGAGTAGGGGATCAGCTTAAGCGGTCTTTTCATTCTCCTTCTGGATAATTGTCTCGCATAACCTTTTCAGATTTAAAGAATAATTCCTTGTATCTTCCGAAAGATAATAGTTGAGATTGCTATATTTACTCTTAGAATTAACCTTTGCATTAGAAATGTTGGGATTATTAAATATGTACTTCAACTTTTCTATTTTGTCGACAATTATGACATTTGGTAACTGTTCGATTTTCCGGAAATGTTCATAATATTTAAAAGCGTTTTTCGGCGATGTTAGATGAATTCCATCATCGTAAGTAATAACAAAAACTTTTTTATTAAAAATTAGCCCTTCAATCAGCATTGTAGATAGGGGACATATCATAAACTCCATATTAGAAAGAAGCCTTGGATAATAATCCAAGCCCGGGATAATATTGTTCTGCTCCCTTTTGTAATAAGCTCTGGCATCAGTGTCTAAAATAACATTTTTAAAATCCCAATCAAAAAATGTATCAAAAGATTTTCGTGGATGTCTCCAAGGATGTGGCCTGTAAACGATCTTAATTTGATCCTCTAAATGACTTATTATTCCATCAAGCTCCCTCAAAGTTGAAATCTCGTCAAAAGGAATTGCATTGCCCGAAAAAAGAGCAAAGCGGAATGGGTAAGGAGAAGGTAGCTTTTCACTCCTTTGCCGAAAATAGCTTTCAAATCTCGGCGTCCCAAGAACAAAGACTCTCTCGCGGTCGACGTTATGAATTCTCATAGTATGTTCGACCGACTGTTTTCCCCAAACAGCCAAGTAATCCGGACGTCTTGTAAATATCGTCTTGCTGCAAAGATTGTCCCAATTATCAATTAAAAGGCATACCGGAATTTGATACTTTTTTGCAATCCTAATAAACTCAAAAGTGACACCTTCAAATCCGCTTGATGGGATTAAAATTAAGGATGGTTTAGTTTTTTCAATTAACTCTTCCAATTCTTTATCTTTAGTACCAAGAAAAACGTAAAGTTTAAATAAGTCATAAATAACAGGAAATGAGAGCAGTGAGTATTTAATCTTAAGAAATTTAGGCAGCCTCATAAAACGGAACTTAAAAGTTAAACTCCTATTTCCGTATCTTCGGGTATTTGTGTTGAATAAGTGAAAATGTAGTCTTGCCTTTTCTTTTGAGTAAGAGAATTCTAAAACTCTATCCCTTTTAGCCTGAGGAATTTGCTTTCGTGTCAAATCCTTATTTAAAAGAAAAGTGCAGTCGGCTTTAATTTCAGAAAGGCAATTAGAAGTTATATAGTTTCTATAATACTCGTTCGTATTTATAACAAAGACAATGTTATTTTTAGACATAAAACGAAGTTAATAACCTGCGCCATCTGAAGCTATATCAGAAATAAGTGTTTTAATCTTCTCCGCGCTAAGCCATTTGTTATTGTTGTCGCTGCTATACATAAATCCGTCAACTGGCTTCTTTTTAACTTTACTGCTACCGGCCCACCAGTCGAATTCCGGTTCAATTAAAAAATAGTTCTTAAATTCCCTTGTATGTCTTGATTCGTCAAAACTAATCAACGCTTCGTGGAGCTTTTCACCGGGTCTTATTCCAACAATTCTAATTTTAGAATTTGGAGAAATAGCCTTTGCAACTTCAGTAATCCTGACACTTGGAATTTTTGGTACGAATATCTCTCCGCCCTTCATTTTTCCAAGTGTATTTATAACCAGCTCAACCCCCTGCTCCAAGGTAATCCAGAATCTTGTCATTCTAATGTCGGTTATCGTAATGTGATTATTTTTCGCTTGAGAAATAAAAACAGGAACAACACTACCACGCGAGCCCATTACATTTCCGTACCTTACAACACTAAACTTCGTACTCTTTTCCCCTCCATAAGAATTCGCTTGAATGAAAATTTTCTCGGCAACCATTTTAGTGGCACCGTATAAGTTTACTGGAGAAACTGCTTTATCTGAAGAAATTAAAATAACTTTTGAAACATTTTCATCAAGCGAAGCCTCAATGACATTCTCACTCCCCATAATGTTTGTGTGAATTGCTTCAAAAGGGTTATACTCTAAAAGAGGCACCTGCTTAAGGGCCGCGGCGTGTATTACATAATCTACGCCAACAATTGCTCGCTTTAATCTTCTTAAGTCCCTTACATCTCCCAATAAAAATCTTAACCTTTTGTCTCCCTGATATTTCGCCATAAGTGCGTGTTGCTTAAATTCATCCCTGGAATAAATTCTAATAACACCCTTAAAAGTTTTTTGCGAAAGTAGATGAGCGATAAATGCTTTTCCAAATGATCCAGTGCCGCCTGTTAGAAGAATTGTTTGTTTTGTTAAATTCATGAAGTCAAAAGTCTCCGTATTTTATGCGAATTGTTGCCACATTTACAAGGTGATCACATAAAGTACAGCTCAGAAGTTACTTTATTATGAGCGAGAATTCCTCGGCCTTTAAAGCCGAGGATGAGAGTGAGCGAATATCAAAATATGCACTGCCCTGTGGTCCTTATCAAGTCAGACTCGACTCCAGGCTTAATCGTGGACGAAAATCCGCATGTAGTTTATCGACTTACCAGAAGACCACGGCTTCCAGCCGTGGATGAATGGCAGGAGGCGATTCAGACCAAGCGAAGCTTGAATTGAGTTGAAAGAGGACCACGGGCTATGCCTGTGGGAATCTATTTTATCTTTAAAACATCAAAATATGGACCGGGTCTATCCACCAAAAATAGCGGAAAGTTATAAGGCGCGTCAAAGAAAGCTTCAGGTATTTTGTAATTATAAACAATTTCTCCGGTTGGAGAAAAATGAACAATTAATTCGAAATCAAAACTACTTGAGTTAAATAATAATCGATCATAAGAGCCAAGATAAGAATCGACTACATATTTGACAGGGTAAACAGACGATGCCCTTTGAAGATCTTCCTCTTTTGATCGTGTTTGAAATTCGTTTATATAAACCACATTTCTAACGTTTGGCGGATATGTTTCACCCGTTAACTCCGCCGCCCGCGAGTAGAAACCTGGCCGGAATTCTCTAATTGGGGCTGACGCTCTAGCATTAGGAACGTGACCAAAATTTCTTCTAATTGTATACGCAATTGGAACTTCACTCCTTATGTTTTTATCAACCCATTCATGGACTTGAGAAAAAGTAGGTGTTTTTAAAATAAGAATATTCCAGTAAATGGAGTTAAGTGAAGCAAGCAAAAGGAGGATAGAGGCAAATATAACCGATGTAAAATTCAAATGAAGCACACGCGATAAAACGAAACCCGAAAAAATAGGTAAAAGGGAAAAACTAATCAAAAAGTATCTAACAAAAGGAGGAAAGACTGTCACCACTAAAAGAAAGTTTAAGAAAATAAATAAAAAAAACGGCAAATATTCCCGCCGCCAATTAGTTCTTTTGGTGAAAAATAACATTGCGCTTCCCACGATAATACCGTCGGTTTTAATTAAGTCTCCAAAAACCTTTTGCACGTTTCCTTCATTTATATAAAACCGCAAAACGTCAAATAAATTGTCCGATGCGTGGGGAAGTTTAATAAGTCCGACATTAGGATTTCCCGGGGAAACTATTTTAAAAAAATCTCCACCAACACTCAGAAAATTAAAAACAAGAATTAAAAAAGCCCAAAGTAGCAAAGCTGATAAATTAGTAAGAATAACTTTTTTCTCAAAAAGATTTCTACTTGAAATTAACCTAAGAAGAATGATCAAAATAATAACCATGCCGCTAATCTGATGAAATCCAAATGAGATTGCAGAAAAGATGAAGGCAAAAGTTACATTCTTGAATTCCGAATCATGCTTCTTAATACTTTTATAAGCAAACAACACGGAAAGGAGTGCGAAGAAAATAGCCGGGGACCAAGCCCTCGCTAAATGAGAAACATGAACTAAATTAAATGAAATCGCAAAAAGCGCGCTTGCCCACAAAGCGGCTTTTTTACTTTCAAAAATTTCAACAGTTAGCTTGTAAATAACAAGCACACTTAAAACCCCAAAAAGTGCGGAAATTACGCGAGGAATAAACGTCAGGTAACCTTCTTGCGTTACGAGTAAAAATTCAAAATCGCGGATGTTGTGTACTTTTCCAGATAAAAACATAACAACAAAGGAAAGAAGAATAAATGGAATTTGCGCGTAAGATCCTAAAGGGCCGTAGTTGCCAATGCTAAAAATAGATTTTGTGGCAAGCATATTTAACGCGCTCAAATGGTAAATCGCCTCGTCGTTTGACATGTAAAGAATTGGGAATCCAACCGTAAGGTTATTGAAGCGGAGTAAAAACCCCATCAAAAGTATTAGAAGCAAAAAATATTTAGGAGATATATTTCTTAAGAAACTCATCAAATTTTAAAACGACATATTTTAACTGAATCCGATCGATACCGGGATATACACCTATCCAAAAACCAGAATCCATAACGGCATTGCTGTTTGCAAGATCACCTATTACTCTGTATTTTATCTTTGAATAAGCAGGATGTTTTAATAAATTGCCGGCAAAAAGACTTCGAGTTTCAATCATATTTGCTTGTAAGAAATTCACAATATCGAGTCTGGCAAAAGGCGCTTCCTTTCGAACAGTCAGCATAAAACCAAACCAGCAAGGAGCAGACTTTTCCAGCCATTGTGGAAAAACAAAAAACTCCTCGTACCTTTTTAACTTTCTATATAGATAATCAAAATTACTTCTTCTTTTTTCTATAAACTTAGGCAGTTTGTCCAATTGAGCTAGACCGATAGCAGCTTGAATGTCTGTAGCTTTTAAGTTGTAGCCAATATGAGAATATGTATACTTATGATCGTAGCCATAAGGCAACTTGCCTAACTGAAAGGAAAATCTTCGTCCACAACGGTTGTCCTGTCCTGTCCTGCACCAACAGTCACGACCCCATTCACAAAAAGAATTGACAAGAACGTAAAGGTCCGGATTACTAGTGACAACTGCTCCTCCTTCACCCATTGTAATCTGGTGAGCAGGATAAAAGGAAAAAGTAGCAAGATCTCCAAAGGTCGAAACGTACTTCCCCTTATACTTTGACCCCAACGCATCGCAACAGTCCTCAATAATCCAAAGATTATTCTTTTTAGCAATAGAGATAACCTTGTCAATATCAAAAGGATTACCAAGCGTATGAGCAATCATAATCGCTTTAGTTTTTTTCGAAACCGCTTTCTCAATAAGCTCTGGGACAGCATTCCTACTTTGCAAATCGATGTCTACAAAAACTGGAATTGCTCCAAACTGAATGATTGGGTTTACTGTTGTTGGAAAAGAGCAAGCAACTGTAATCACCTCGTCGCCCTTCCTGATACGTCTTGCGCCTAGCTTAGGGGAAGTTAGAGCGCTAAAAGCCGCTAAGTTAGCGCTGGAGCCGCTATTGGTGATAGTTACATATCGAACACCCAAAAATTTCGCAAGCTTTTTAGAAAACTCTTCCGCGAAGTGCCCCTCAGTCAACCAAAACTCGAGTGATGCCAGAACTGCCTTTTCAATTTCTTTCTCGTCAAAAACCCTGCCCGACACCTTAACTTGGGTTACACCGGGAATGAAAGCTTTTTTAAAATGAAATTTAGAAAAATAATCAGAAACGAGCGACTCAATTTTCCTTTGCATTTTCTTCTTAAGGCCATTATTATAGCAATACTGCTCTCGTGCATGAAAAAATCCAAAAAGTTAATAAGTATTGTTATTCCACTCTTTAACGAAGAACAAAACGTAAAAGAACTCCACAGACGATTTAAGCAACTATTTACCAGAGAAAAAAAGTATGATTTCGAAATCATAGCTGTCGAGCATGGGTCAACAGATTCTACATTTGAAAAACTAAACAAGTTACGTCAAATCGATAAAAGAGTAAAGATTCTTCAACTCTCCAAAAATTTTGGTAACGCGGATGCGGGAATTGTCGCTGGTCTTCACTTTGCAAACGGTGACGCCGTTGTCATTACAACGGCCGATTTACAGGATCCGCCGGAAGTTATTCCAAAATTTCTGAGAAAATGGGAGCAAGGCTATGAGATTGTTTACGGAGTAATTAAACAAAGGGCAGATACTAATTTCTCCAGAAAGTTTTTGTCAATTTTATTTTATAAGATACTCAATCTATCCACAGGAAATATATTTCCTGAAAACGTTTCAGACTTCAGATTGATTGATAAAAAAGTCACCGAAACCGTTAAAGGAATGCCCGAACGAAACAAGTTTTTAAGAGGAATCATAATTTGGACAGGTTTTTCTCAAACTGGAGTTAATTACGAAAGGGCAACGAGATTCGCGGGGGAGTCAAAAGCCGACTTCCTAACAGTTTTGAAAGTTGCGGCAAACGGAATTTTTTCATTTTCTTACGCACCGTTAAAATTGGTTACATTTCTTGGTTTTTGCCTGTCGCTAGTTTCTTTTTTGTTAATCTTGTACCAAATAAGCCTATTTTTAATTGTTGGTAGGGGGCAGCCCGGCGTCACAACGATAGTCGTTCTGATGGGATTTTTATTCGGGATGCTATTTTTAATATTGGGCGTGATAGGGGAGTACTTATCCAGGATTTATGACGAAGTAAAACAGCGTCCGACTTTTATTGTTAGGAAAAAAATCGGTCTTTAAAAATAATCCTTGATCAAATCTTTGTTTTTAATCTTGTCTTTACGCTTAAAGTACCATTCATACAGCATGTTTATTGCTTCATTAATGTCTGTAAACTTTATATCCCTAAACTCATTTCTGAGTCGCAAATTGGAAGCCGTATATTCGGGGGATAAGCCAGTCTTACGTACTCTTATTGGAACTTCGCCTTTTGAGATCGAATTAATTTTTTTGGCAACAGTTATCAAGTCTGTACCCTTCCCAGATGTTATGTTGTAAGTTTTATATTTGAGTTTAGTTTTCAAAAATAGCTCTAAAATTCTGACTAGATCATCGATATACAGATAGTCCATAATAATATTCTGATTAACATCAATCGGCATATTTAAAATACTTTTGCATATAGAATTAGAAATAAACCTAATTCTGTAGTCTTCATATTTCCCGAAAACCCCAAACAATCTCAAATTCACAAACTTGTTAGAATCTTCTACATACTTTGCGCAAATATATTTGTACAACCCCCAATTACTCGCGGGAACTAGTTTTCCAAAATCGACTTCACCAGCGCGCCTGATAGGTTTCTCTTTACCGTATTCAATTCCCGAGCCAAAGTAAAAAAAACGTTTAAAATACTTATCCTGTGATGCAAGGTTAAAAAACATCCTGAGACTATCCAGCGCAAACTCTCTCGAGTCACCAGTCATTCTATTACCGCCAATTATTGCTGTGTGCAAAACCGCATCAAACGGCCCGTATTTAGAAAAATATTTATTTACCAACTCGAAATCTAAAAGATTAAGTTGCTTGTGAGAAGGTGAATAGAAATTATATTTGCCACCAAGACCTCCCAAAACATTTTTCCCAATAAACCCGCTGCCGCCACTCAAAAAAATTTTCCGCATAACGCTAGTTTTTAAACCTTCTTTGAAGAAGACATATTTTGGAGAAGCTCGTCTTTTTCTAAGAAAGGAAAAAGATCTTCATAAGGTCTTGACACAAAAGAACCGTCTGGCCTTCTTTCAGAAGCGACCCTCGGTATGATTAATTGCCAATGTGGCGACATAACTTCGCATAAAACAGGATCATCTCCCTCGAGCGCCATTTTTATCTTTTCATCTACTGCAGTAGTCGACGGAATCTTAACAAAACGCAAGCCATAAGCTTGCGCAATTTTTTCTAAGTCTGGACACAACAAACCACTCTTCGGACTCTCACCCATAAACCTCCCGCCTAAATGCGTTTTTTGCGTATGCCTAATTAAAAGATAACCGCCGTTATTTATGACAAATATTTTGATTGGCAATTTATTTTGCTTGACTGTCGCCAGCTCCTGAATATTCATCTGCAAACTACCGTCACCCGTAATGATTATGGTTCTCTTGCCGCTACCTATGCATGCTCCAATTCCGGCGGGCCAATAACCCATTGTCGAAATTCCGCCTGTCGTTAAAAATCTTTGACCAGACTTGATCATCCATGTTTGGGAAGCAACGTGGAAAATAGAACTTGTGTCAACAACTACGACATCCCCACGAGAAGCTAAGTCCGAAAGCTTCTCTGTAAAATAATATGAGTTTACCAGCTTTTGTTTTTTGTAACTTGGTAAAACCATAGGATATTTTTTTCGCCACGCCTGACATGTTTTTCGCCACGCCTCGTGTTTTCCAGGCTCGTTAAATTTGCCAATTTGCAAAAACTCGCTCAAAAATTTCTTGGCATCAGTGTTTACCGTAATGTCTATATCTGCCCCTGGCTTTTCCAGTTCTTTTTTATCAACATCAACTGAAACTTTAAAAGCATTTCTTCCCCAGTCACCTGCATCGTATCCCACAATGCCGGTATCCAACCTCGCCCCAATAGAAATTATAAAATCAGCATTCTGTACCGCAAAATTTGCCGCTCGATCGGCGTAAAGACCTGGCCTCCCAACAAAAAGTGGATTATCGCTTTCGATAAGGTCGATACCCAACCTTGTGGTTACTACCGGCACACCAAGCTTTTCATATAAAATTCTCAATTCTTCCTCAGCCCCTGCTATTCTGACCCCCTGCCCAACAAGTAAAAGGGGCCTTTTGCTTTGGCTGAAAACGGAGTAAATCTTTTTAAGCTCAGAGCTTGTGACTTGAGATATCATATTGGTGCTTTGTTCGTATTGCTTGAGTAGTTTTACAGGTACTTCCATGCGTTGAATGTCGAGAGGAACTTCAATCCAGACAGGCCCTTTTCTTCCTGACGTTGCTGCCAGGTAAGCTTCCTCCAGATTATATCTGACATCTGAAGGATCATCTAACGTTTTAAAGTATTTGGTAACGTTCTTAACAATCGGTTCTATATTTATTCCCTGAAGGCCTAATTGTCTAATTTTAGTTTTTTGCATATAGGAAACATTGGCAAGCGAAGACTGGCCGGAGATGACCATCATTGGTGCAGAATCGACCCAGGCGCCAACAACGCCGTTTAATGCGTTTATCGCGCCAGGCCCGGCTGTAACCATAGCAACTCCAAGTTTACCGGTAATACGACCGTACGCTTCGGCTGCCATGCCGGCTGCCTGTTCATGATGGACAAAAATCCCATCAATCTTTTTATTTTTATACACGGCATCATTTAAGAACATAGCCTGACCGCCCGTTATCATAAAAACGTGTTTAACTAGTAAATCTGACAAGAATTTTACGATATAATCGGCAACCGTCATTATTTCTTTTTTCGAACCTGCTTGCCTCGCTCCGCTTGCGAAGCGGGTCGAGAAAAAACGAACTTTTTCAAATTAGTGCCTCGATCAAATCTATTTGTTTTTTCAATACCCTTTTTTGCTTAAGAAGCATTGCGACCTCAATAATGATATCTTCTTGCCCCGCAACTACCTTACGTTTTCCAAGCTCAATTAGTATATCCCTTGGGTCAACCCCAAACCTTTCAGCTACCCTTTTTGCGTGTGGCGCAAAGCCCGAAAAAACCCCAGCTAAGCCGCTTGTTAGGGAAATCGAACTAATTATTTGAGGCTTTTTCATAATTTTTGCAATTATGTCCTCGCTGTTGTCCATTAACTTATAAAGGTCGAGATCTATGGGATAACCCATTTTGAAAAGCACTGCAACCAAGACTTCCAATTGACAGTTTCCTGCTCCGGCGCCGAGTCCCCGCGAACATGTATCAAGAATTTTAGCGCCAGCTAGAAGAGCCGTCACGGTATTCCATACAGCAAGTGAAAGATTATTGTGTGCATGAAATCCGACGTCTATTTTAAGACCGCTAGCTAAAGTTTTTACCTTCTCGCTAACGTCGCCCGGCAGATAAGCCCCCGCCGAATCCATAAGCAAAACGCCAGATGCACCATACTCCTGCATCAAAAGGGCTTGCGCAAGGAGTTCTTTGGCGCTGATCATGTGCGACATCATTAAAACTCCATAAACAGTAATTCCACGTCCACAGATGTATTCAATATGTTGCCTCGTAACTGTAGCTTCCGTGCAGTGGCAGGCAACCATCATTACGTCAACTCCAACAGAAATGGCAGGTTCAACATTTTCCTTGATCGTTCCAAACCCTGGTATCAAAAAAGCGCCGAGTTTTGTATTTTTGAGTTGCTTGCGTGCGACCCTTAACATTTCATTATCCGAAAGAAGCGAGATACCCAACTGAAGACTCGAGGCGCCCAAACCGTTTCCGTGGCCAACCATCAAAATTGGTATTTTTGCGTCTTCCGCACCTTTTGAATAATTCGAAATGTCTTCTGCCGTAAACTGGTGAGAAACAGCATGCGAACCATCTCTTAGTGTTGAATCTACAATAATCGGGCTAAGTTTCTTTTTGTCAGATCTTGCGTTTGGCATATTCTTCGGCGACTAAAACAGCAGCGCTGTTTATAATATCCAAATTACCCGCATAAGTTGGTAAAAAATCTCCTCTCCCTAAAACCTCGTTCATAAACGTAAGACGGCCATTTTCAGTTACTGGCTTCATCGTTAGTTTGTATCCGGGTACGTACTTCCTTATTTCGAAAATAAATTTATTAAGTTCTTTCTCGATTAATTTTATTTTCGGTTTTGCGACTTTTGCAAAAATCGTGTTATGCATCACAATCGGCGGCTCGGAAGGGTTAAGGATAATAATCGCTTTCGCGCCTTTAACATGTGTAAATTTTTGGATCGCGTCGCTTGTCGTTTGCGTATATTCATCAATATTATTTCTAGTGCCAATTCCAGCGGATCTTGACGCAATACTGGCAACAATTTCTACATATTCAATTTCCGGATGTATCTTCATTAGGGCGGTAACCAATGGGGTAGTAGCTTGTCCTCCACACGTGACCATATTTACGTTTTTTTCCCTCAGACCTTCTTCTAAATTTAAAATCGGAATACACATTTTGCCTACCCTTGAAGGTGTCATATCGATCGTGAATTTACCGAGCTTTGCAAGAATTGGTGCG
Source organism: Candidatus Curtissbacteria bacterium (assembly GCA_024654445.1). Lineage (NCBI taxonomy): Bacteria > Candidatus Curtissiibacteriota > Candidatus Curtissbacteria bacterium. Next base: position 41,400 of record JANLHP010000022.1, read on the forward strand.
TGAACTTTATGTGCCTCCGCGCTTGTTGCATCAAAAACTATCTCACAAAAGTCAGGATTTTTAACAATCGAGTTAATCGAGTCGTAAGAAGTATTAACTCCCATCGCCTTTGCTCTCTTTATTCCTTCGGACATCATATTGTGTCCGGCAAAAATCCCACAATCCAAAAGTTTGGACCTCCTAATCTTCATTAAAAGATCTGATCCGATGTTTCCTGTACCAATTATTCCGACCTTAATCCGCTTACTCATCGACTTTGTAAAACTCGGGAAAACTATTGTACACCTCAAAAGGAAACTAATGAAGATCGAAATACTCTCGATACCATGTTAATATGTCTCCCATTGAAGTTTTAAAGTTGTGATTTGGCTTCCAGCCAAAAGCTTTTCTTATTTTATTAAAATTTACAGATTGGGTCGGTATTTCGTTTACAGCGGTAGAAAGAATCCTATATTTGATTTTCTCACCAAGAATGTTTTCGACACGCTTTACAACGTCAATAACAGAAAGGTTTTCAAGGGAAGAAACATTAAAAGCTTCTCCTTGTACCTTTGATATATTGTTCGCAAGAGTCAATGTGGCGTCAACAACGTCTTTTACGTAAACATAGTCACGAATATACTTTCCATTGCTTCTTATTTTTAACTCTTTATTTTTAACAACAGACTCCATTATTCCCGGAATTAGTCTGTTGAAATTTAAATCACCCTCGCCGTAGACATTCCCAAAACGCGTGACAACAACCGGCAAGTTGTAAGTTTTAAAATAAGACCTTGCAATTAAATCTGCTGAGGACTTAGACACTTCATAAGGATGATCGCCCGAGATGGGATTTTTCTCACTTACCCTCGGCAGCTTGCCGTATGCCTTGTCTGTTGACGTAAACAAGACGCCCTCCACCTTTCCATACAGCCTGCAAGACTCAAGAACATTTGTGGTACCAACAACATTCGAAATAACAGTTTGCCGGGGGTTATGAAAGGCGGCATCAACTGTAGTTACGGCAGCAAGATGAAAAACCAAATCGATTTCATTTTTGGTGATGACGGAATTTATATGATCAAAATTCCCAATATCACAATATTCAAAAACTACTTTCTCGTCAAGCTTTTGTTGAAGGAAATAAGATTTTGGGTGTATCAGCAAATCTGTTACAAAAACATTGCACCCCAGATTCACCAACCGTTCTACTAAATGTCCTCCGTAAAAACCGCAGCCTCCGGTGACTAATACATTTTTCCCCCTTAGCGCCATATTTTCCAGGCAGGATTTTCCCTCCACATCTCGTTTAAATCGTTCATGTCCTGGTAAGTATCCATCGCGTGGAAAAATCCGCGATGCTCATACAAAGCTAATTGTCTCTTACTAACAAGTGGCTCAAAAACTTCTTCAATCATCGAATCTGGTTTTATGTAGTTGAACACACCCTTTTTAAAAACCATAAACCCTCCGTTGATCAATTGTCTTATCTTGGCCTTTTTCTCAAAATCGCTAACTAGGCCGTCTCCGTTGGCATCCAGACCTCCATATTTGAGTTGCGGATAAACACCAGTCACGGTCCCAAGTGTTTTTTTACGCATATGAAATTTAACTAAATCGCGGATGTTGATGTCGGAAAGCCCGTCACCATAAGTCACCATAAAATAATTCCCATCTATATAATTCTTAACTCTTCTTAACCTCTCACCTGTCTTCGATTCAAGGCCAGTGTCGACAAAGGTAATATTCATTTTCTCCAGCAAACCGTTCTTGTGCTTTACCTTATGCGTTGAAGTATTTATCGTGAAGTCGTTATCGTAGTATTTCTTATTTATAAAATAATCTTTTACTAAGTTACCTTTGTATCCCAGGGCAATGATAAAATCATTAAACCCCCAGTGTGAGTACATTTTCAAAATGTGCCAGAGAATTGGCCTTCCGCCGACTTCGACCATAGGCTTTGGTTTAAATTCTGTTTCCTCTTTTAACCTGTAACCTATGCCTCCGCAAAGAATAACCGTTTTAATTTTTGCCATTCTTGTCTAAAACTTTTTTAACTAATTTCGCTATCGAGCCAGAATCTAATTGGTGGTGTTTCAAAACATCCAAATTTTGGCCGCACACGGGAACTTCTTTCAAGCCAAGTGAAATTAACTTTTCAGGCCGCACCTTAAGTTTTAAAATCGCAGAAGCAATCATGTCCCCCTGACCCATTTTCAAATAGTGATTATCTATTGTAAAAATTACCGGGAATTTTGCAACAACCTTTTTCAGCCAGTTGCTATCAATCTCATTTAGCCAGGGTAAATTATACACGCCAACAGACAAATTTTGAGCAACAACGCTACGGGCAGCTTTATATGCTTCACTAAGCATCACAGGACCATAAGAAATAATAGCGACATCGTGGCCCTTCAAAATCTCAACTCCACGACCTTTTTGGAGATGATAATTTGCACGTAGACTGTAAGGAATTTGACAAGGGACGCTGACGAGCCTTATATAGGTGCTTCCGCTATTTTTTTCGACCGCCCACCTTATGGCGATTCGAGCCTCTTGCTCACACGAAGGTTCAATGATTGTAAGATTAGGTATGCTTCCGAGAGTTGAAATATCTCTCACACTTTGATGGGAGTGACCGGGACCACCGGGAACAAGACCAGCAAGCGACCCAACATAAATAATTTTTGTATTTTCCGTCGCATTGTTGTAAATTTGCTCATTCGGTCTTGTAGATAAAAAACAAGCAAAAGAGTGAACAACGGGCAACTTCCCTGACAACGCAAGTCCTCCGGCCATAGAAGCCATATGTTGTTCCGCGATTCCGCACTCAATATACCTTTGCGGGAATTTATTTTTAAACGGTATAAGTCCGGTGTCTAAAACCAGATCCGCGTCCATGGCTATGATGTTTTTATTTCTTCTTGAAATTTTTACAAGTTCATCCCCATACGCTGTAACTAACCTTTGTGGTTTTTCAAAAACAGTTCTTACGGGCAGATCTGTTGTGTCAAATTTAATTGCCTTCAGCCCAAATTTCTCCAGTTTCAAATTTATTCTTTTTGCGATTTCCTTTTGCGCACTCAAATAAATTTCAATAGCAGGCGCCCCGCTGTGAAATTTGTAATATCCGTCTTCTCCCACCTTTTCCATAAACGAAACACCCTTGCCTTTTACCGTATCGGCAATTAGGATTTGTGGTTTATTCTTGACCTTTGCAAATTTATCAAACACTCTCTTAAGCTGGCCAAAATCATGACCGCTGCATCTTTCAACTTCCCAACCAAACGCTTTTAATTTACCTTCTAGGTCTCCAAGATCACTAACGTCTCTAACCCAGGTATCGGATTGGATTTTATTGTGGTCGACAATTACCGTGATCTCATTAAATTTTCCGTTTACGGCAGGTTGAAGCGATTCCCAAAAAGCGCCTTCTTGCAATTCTCCATCGCCACACATAACGTAAACCTTCCCGGATTTACCGTCCATTCTCCTTGCCTTCACCATTCCCATCGCTTTCGAAACACCCATCCCCAAAGAACCAGTATTTGCAGCAATATAAGGCGTATTCACATCTGGATGACCTGGAAGGCCATCAACCTCCCTTAATTTATGGATAAAATTAAAAGAAATTCGTTCACTGCCAATCAATATACTGTATAGAGCAGGAACGTCGTGACCTTTCGAGGAAAAATAAATATCAAAATTGTTCCTCTGCCATTCGTTTGGAAACTTAAGTTGATGAAGCCACAACCAAGTTGCTATATCTATTGAGCTAAAACTGGTTCCGACGTGCCCAGATCCAGCTCTCTCTATCATATAAAGAGTATTTATTCTAAAAATATCAGAAAGTATCTGGCAAAAATGTTTGGGATTTTTTACTCGCGATTTTATTCGCTTAATTTCACCTATTGGAGTATATGATAATTTTCTATTATATTTCGAATCCTTTTTTGGCATTTACAAGTTATTTTTTAAAACTAGCTCTGCGAGCTGAAAATCAATTTCATTATCTATATCAACAGAACTGTTCTCATCAAGCATCACAAACCTTATGCGTTTACCAGTTAACAATTTATCTTTCATTAAAGTTTCGTATCTTACGGCAATAACGTCTACATGGGCAAACGCCTGCGGCAAGAGTTGTCTGGCAATATTAGAAGGCTCATTAAAACCTGTTAATTCTTTCGGCACAAAAGGTTTTAATTCCACGCCGTCAACACGCCAGAGCTTGTAAGGATGTTTAGGGGCAGTTTTAATAGTTCTTGCGGAAGTTGCTTTTTTGTCATTTAACAAAAGCTCGATACATGCGTCAATAGAGTCTGTCCTACAAAGTGGAGCAGTAGGGGGGAGACGCAAAATAATATTAGGGATCCAACCCTCATTTTTTTCAAGCCATCGAACCGCATGAGTAAGATAGGTAATATCATCCGCCCGATCGCCGGCGTACTTCTTCGGTCTTAAAAATGGGACCTCGGCCCCATAATTTTTCCCAATTTTTGCGTACTTATGACTATCAGTAGAAAGTACCAAGCGTGTAATATACTTTGATCTTTTAGCGGCCTCAATAATCCAAGCCATAAGCGGTTTTCCCAAAAGTGGTTTAATGTTTTTATTCGGAATACTTCTCGACCCGCTTCTGGCGCCGACAACTCCAAGCACTTTTAAATTTTTGCCTTTAGATATTTTCTGGGTCATGTTTTATATAAACAGTTTTCCATTCCGAATAAACATCCAGTGCCTCCGTTCCAGGTTCCCGGAACCCATTGCCGGAATTTTTAAATCCGCCAAAAGGCATGTGAGGCTCGCTACCATGAGTTGGCCCATTTATCGAAATAACACCCGCTTGTATTTCGCTTCTGAAAACTTCAGCACGATCAATGCTTTTAGTGTGAATTGCAGCAGTCAAACCATAAACTGAATTGTTTGCAAGCTTTAGGGCCTCTGCAAAATCTTTCACCCTAAAAAGAATGGTGATGGGCCCAAAAAGCTCGTCTTGCGAAATACTAGCTCTCTCATTCGCGTTTTCAATAATCGTTGGCACCATATAATACCCATTTTTATGACTGGAATCGACAAGTCGTAATCCTCCGCATAAAACTCTTACGCCTTCACTTCTAGCCTTCTCTACGGCAAGCAGCATTTGTTCTAGCTGTCCGCTATTTATAACAGGGCCTAAATCATCACTATCAGAGTTCCCTAATTTCAAATTCTTAGTTTTTACAACCAACATCTTCTTAAACTTTTCATAAACATTGTCAAAAACAATAATCCTGCTTCCGGAGGCACACCTTTGGCCTGCATTCGAAAAAGCGGAAAGAACAGCAGCATCGCAGGCTGCGTCAAGGTCAGCGTCATCGCAAACTACAAAAGGATTTTTTCCTCCAAGCTCAAGACAAACCTTTGCAAGTCTTTCTCCAGCAGTACTTTGAATATACTTTCCGACAGGAACAGAACCTGTAAAACTTACAAGGTCGACTCGGCTATCCTCAACTAAAGCTACACCGGCTTCCTCACCAAATCCCAGTATTACATTGAAAATACCTAATGGTAACCCCGCCTCTTTTAGCACCCTTGCAAACCAAATAGCGGTATATGGGGTATCTTCCGATGGTTTCATAACAGCGGCATTTCCACACAGAAGAGCGGGGTAAGCCTTCCATGCGACATTAGCAATGGGGGTGTTGGCGGCAACTATGAGGGCGCAAACCCCAATAGGGGAACGTACTGTCATCGCGAAACGATTTAAGACCGCGCTTGTTGTAGTCCTCCCGTAAAATCTTCGCCCCTCACCGCTTATAAAAAAACCAAGCTCAACTGCAGCCAATACTTCCCCCAAAGCATCTTTCAAAGATTTGCCTGTTTCAACAGACACGATCTGCGCAATCTCTTTTCTCCTCTGACCCATAATTACAGTCGCGTTTCTTAAAATTAATGATCTTTCGACAACTGAAATTTTTCTCCAACCATCAAGTGCCTTTGATGCTACAGTAATAGCCTTATCAACATCCTGACCATTTCCTCTTGCAACATCCGCAATAACTCTTCCAGAATCTGGGTTTATCTTTGAAAAAAAACGTTCTGAAGCAGAAGTAATTTCCTTATTACCTACAAAGTGAAAGATTTTCTTGGGATAAACCATACTTTAAAAAAGACTATAAAGCGGTAAAGCCACCATCAACTTTAATATTTTCTCCTGTGATGTAACGAGATGCGTCAGAGGCCATAAAAACTAATGGGCCTGCGATATCTTCACTTCGAGCCATGCGACGCAAGGGAACCCGAGCGTTAAATTTTTTAACAAAACGTCTGTCTTGATTATTGAAAACCCCACCTGGAGAAATCACATTTACCCTGACGTTATATTTGCCCCACATCACAGCAACATATTTTGTCAAATTCAAAAGAGCCGCCTTAGAGGGGCCATACATAGGTGGTTTCAAAAATGGAGGATCCACATCTATATGATCATAAAAATGTGGATCAGGGGAAACCGAAGCGTACAGCGAACCAACATTAATTATTGATCCTTTTTTTGCCCTCGCCATTTCGCTTCCAAAAACTTGAATCATTAAAAAAGCGCCGAGGACATTAACTGTCAATATTTTTTCACCTATCTCGTATGGTATATCTTCAAATTTGTATCCCTCCTGAACTTTCGTCGGAGGTTGGTCAATTCCTGCGTTATTAACAAGAATTAAAGGAAGACCGAACTTTGTCTTGCAATCTAAAAATGCTTTTTCAACTTGTTTTCTGTTTAAAACGTCTGCCCTTAAAAGACCTAACTTATTGCCATATTCTTCCTGTAGGAGCGAAAAAGTTTTTGGAATCACCGCATATTTCTGATCCACACCAACAACTGTTGCCCCAGCTTCCAGAAGGGCCCTCGACCAAACAGGCCCCAAAAGCCCAAGGGCCCCAGTAACAACGGCCACTTTCCCTTCCAGATTAAAAAGATTAAGAACTGCCATTTTTAGAAGTGACTATCAAATCGCATATTTCCCTAACCGCACCCAAACCCCCGGCTTTTTGCGTGATGTAAAGAGAAACAGCCTTTACTTCTTCGTATGCGTCTGAGACGCTAATTGGAAGTCCAACTGCAGTCATACACTCCAGATCATTAATATCATTTCCGACATAAGCAGTATTTTTGTGTTCTATGTTTAACCTTTTCAATAATTGTTCGAGAGCTAATCTTTTTTCATCTACACCGGTCAAGCATGGTATCTTTAGCTTTCTGCACCTCAACCTAACTACAGGATTTTTCTCTTTTGAAATAACCCAGGACAATATCCCTGCCTTGCGTAGCTTAGAAAGGCCGATTCCGTCGCATCTATTACACCTAACCGCCTCGCTGCCGTCTTCAAATACCCAAACAGTGTTGTCTGTAAAAACGCCATCAAAATCGAAAACTACAAGTTTGACTTCCCGGGCCCTTACACCAACAAGCTGTCGTTTAGACATACTCGAGCGTAAGTTCTTGATCAGGTCTCAAATTTACTTTCAATACTTTTCCGTAAAATTCTTCGGCGAGGTAAGGCGGAATACCTGTTCCAGGGGATTTAAATGCAAGATCGTCCTGTTTTATTTTCTGTCCCGCCAAGAGTTTTCGTGCGGCAACGACACTTTTACCCATTTTTTGCTTGCCCCCTTCCTCTTCTTCATACGCCTTCTTTATCCCGTCACCTAAAGCCTCTCTAACTCTTTTCAGATCCCTGACCAATTTTTTCATGCCAACGGGTTCCAAAGAAAAAGCATGATCTGTTCCCCTCATCGATCTGTCAAGCGTGAAATGCTTTTCAATAATTCTCGCTCCCATCGTATAAGCGACGGGGTCAACAGAAATACCATTAAAATGGTTTGAAAAACCAATAACGATATCTGGGAATTCTCTCCGGTAAGTTTCTATAACTTTTAGGTTCAATAAGTGAGCCGGAGCGGGGTAAACAGCAGTGCAATGTAGAATTGCTAGTTTTTTATTGTATTTGACAATTGTCTCGTAAGCCCGTCTGACGTCATCAAGTGTGCCCGTTCCCGTACTGACAATCATAGGTTTTTTAAACTTGGCGACGTATGAAAGTAGGGGAGTATTTGTAATATCGCCTGAAGCTATCTTAAAGCAGTCGACGTCGATGTCTTCGAGAAAGTCAGCGCTTTTGTGGTCGAATGCCGTCGCGAAAAAAATTAGTCCAAGTTTTTTTGCATGTCTTTTTAAATGGAGATACTGACGTTTACCGAACTCTAGTGCCTGTCTGTGTAAACCATAAGTCGGACCGAAGGCATTTTCGCTATTATAAGGGGAGTTAAAAAATTTTTGAGTGTATAAAAATCTATTATTTCTCTTTTGAAGTTTTACCGCATCGACCCCACAGAATTTCGCCATCTCGAACATTCTTTCACAAGTTTCGATGTCTCCTTGATGGTTATTCCCAATTTCTGCAACAACAAAACAATCCGAGCCGTCCGAAATTAATCTATCGCCGATCTGTAGTTTTCTGTTTGAGGTTACTGAAGCTTTCGGCATTGAAGTATGAAGTTGTAAACTTTACTTACAATAGTACAGAGGCAATTAAAATGCAATATGGCAACTTTATTTAGTCTGTTGATCCTAACAAAAATACAAAAAAGTAATTAAAATTAGTAAATTTGCAAAAAATAAGTTTTGAAGAAATTAACTAAAATCCCCATCCCAGCGTAAAATAGGCATTTTCGTTCCGAGGTTTTTCTTTATCATAACTACCCTGATTGGGAACAATAGAACCCTTAAAAGAGGACTTCTTTCGACACTCGATCTAAACATTCTAAATCTTGACTTTAAATAGTTTTTAATCCGAAATGTATAATAAAACTTAGCCGAACAATATTGTTTCATCAGTTCATAAGAATCACGCTCTGCAAATTTTGAATTCTTAATTATTGTGCTGTTCGCCTTTACTTTATGCACAAAAAGGTTAACCCTGCAAAATCTAACTTTCCCTCCTCTCTCTAAGGATTGGAGGGCGTAAGCGACGTCAGAACTTACTCTTGATGGATATAAGCCGATTAAGGGGATGGAACTTCGCCTCGTTATAAACCCAACTCCGCATGCACCATAATTGAAAAAGTCCTCGTAATTTTTGCCGTATTCAATACCCGGAGGAACATAAACTTGTCTTATGTTTCTGCCGATCATTTTTGATCCACCGCAGATTAATAGATCGATATCCTTATTTTTTCCCAGAACCTTAATGGCTTTTTCCATCGCCTCCGGATAAATAATATCGTCGTCGCTTATATTTTTGATATATTTTCCTCTCGCTAGCATGATCCCCTTGTTGAAGGCATGTGTAGGGCTTATATCAGGTTCGGAAATATACACATTTACAAGTTTTCTGTATTTTTTCATAAATGCAGCAGGATCAATTTTAGACAAGCTATCAACAACTATTAACTCATCTGATGAGTTCAAAAGCCCCTCGATATTTTTAAGTATTGCCTCGATCGATTTTCCTCTATTTTTAATTGTCAAAATATAGGAGATTCTTTTTTTTGAGTAGGAATCAAAACTTGGGCGCCCTTGCATCAGTGGAAATAAACTACACACGGACTAAAGTCCGTGGTTAGGCCCGGAGTCGAGTCTGACTCGACGAGGACCGCACGGCATTGTATATTTTGATATTCGCTCATAGATTCACCCTCGTCCGGGTTTAAAAGCCGAGGTTTTCTTGCTCATAATAATATCAGATCTTACTAGAAATTAAAATTGATTTATGCAAAAATAGACTTCCTGTCCTCGCTAATGTCCGACCCAGATTTTTTTCATGACATAATCTCAGATCACGTTAAGGTTGTTCTCGAACTGCCAACAGAAGAGATTAACGATTTAGCAGCCGACATTCAAGAAACTCTTAGGCGAGGCGGCAAAGTAATTTTCTTTGGTAATGGCGGTTCGGCTACTCAAGCTGCCCATTGGGCAGAGGAATTTGTCGGAAGATTTGTTAAAAAAAGAAAACCTCTCGCTTGCTTGGCACTTGGAACAAGCTCCGCCAACTTAACAGGAATCGCTAATGATTTCGGGTTCGATGAGGTATTCGCAAGAGAGTTGGAAGTTTTAGGAAACAAAAAAGACCTAGCAATAGGCGTATCAACATCTGGAAACTCGCCAAATATTTTAAACGGATTGCAAACTGCTAAGAAAAAGGGAATAAAATCCTGGATATTAACAGGCAAAAGTAAAAACAAAGCAAAAAAATTAGCAGACAAATCTCTTTCGGTCGCCTCGGACAAAACGGCAAGAATTCAAGAAATTCATGCTCTTGTAATCCACATGGTTTGCGAAAAGATTGACGAAAAAGTAAAAGCAAATTAAAGCAGCATCGAAACAGCTCTGTACAGATTTCTCGTCACAACTGTATCTTCCGGCACAGCGTATCGCCCGTCAGATAATCCGTAACCGGTTTCCACTGCAATGAACTTCAAGCCTGCTCTCTTTGCGCACTCTGCATCCACAGTCGAATCTCCGATAAAATAGCTCGAATTAAGATCAATATTAAAATCTCTTACAGCCTGTCTTATCATCCCAATTTTAGGCTTTCTGCAACTGCAGTTTATTTTCAGTTCTGCCAACTCCCGATAAAAACCTTTTTCCGGATGATGCGGGCAGTAATAAATGGCATCCACTTTTATCCCTTCTCGTCCAAGTTCCGTCTCCATTTTTTTATGGATTCTATCTAGCTCTTCCACTCTGATAAAACCTTTTGCGATAGCTGGCTGATTAGTGATTACTATCGCTAAAAAATCCGATTTATTAATCTTTTTAATAGCCTGAGCCGTAAATGGGTATAATTTAAAACTGGAAAACCTCACATTATGAGTCCCATCATGCTCATTTATTGTTCCGTCTCTGTCTAAAAAAATTGCTTTTCTTTTGTTTTTCAAATTTAATCTAGTGATCTTTCCAGAAGAATAGTCCGCTCTTACCCTTTTAAGCCTTGCGATAGTACCCACATCTTTAAGGTACTCAGGAGTGTTGTAGGCGAAGATCTTACCGCCACTCTTTAATACTGCCTCAAATATATCTTTTTCAAGATCAGATTTCTCCTTCTTCTTAATATATTTAAAGATCTCTGGCGAAAAGATGAAAATACCGGCATTAGTTAAGTTTTTAAACAACAGGCTTTTCGGATGAACTTTGTCCTTTCTTACCAGAAAAGAAATTACTTGATTGTTGGTGTCAGTCTCGACTAAATCAGAATCAAATGGGTGATCGTTCGGATGGACGACAATTGTCGCGACAGAACCTTTATGGGCTTTATGGAATTTAGTCAGGCGATAAAGATCGATATCAAGCATTACATCGCCGGAAAATAAAACAAAATCATCTTTAACAAGCAATTCGAGTTGTTTCATAGCCCCAGCCGTACCCAGTGGTACCGCTTCTGTTAAATGGTGAATCCTTAACCCCCACCTTTCACCGTCTTCGAAGTAATCTTCAATTTGGTCTCCTAAATGGCCTGAAAGAATCCAGAGGTTTTTTACCCCAGATCTTTTTAATAGAAAAATTTGATGCTCAAGAAGAGGTTTGTTACCAATTTTAATAAGAGGTTTAGGTGTATTGGATGTTAGCCTCCCTAACCTTTCACCCTTACCCCCTGCAAGTATTACAGCATCCATGTTTAAAAATCATTCGGCATCTTGTAGATTATTTGACTACCATTGCTCTCGAATTTAAATGGCACAAATAGTAGCCTCTTAAGTTTTGCCCTTACCTTTTCCTGCTCTTCAGGCTTTACAAAAAGAAGCATAAAGCCACCCCCCCCCGCTCCTAACAGTTTGCCTCCCAAAGCTCCGGCTTCTTTTGCACTCAGATAAAGGTCGTCGATAACTTTATTAGAAATTTTAGTCGTTAGGCTCCTCTTAATTGCCCACGATTCATCAAGAAGCCGACCAAAGTCCTCAATTGGCGCTTTTGTGCTAACCAATATTTTTTGAGCATCATCAACAAGTCGAAGCATTTTTTTAAGCTCTCTTTTTTTCTTCGATGTTGCCTTAATCTGGCTTTTGGCTACATCGGAAGCATTCCTGGAAAACCCGGTAAAAAAAAGCATCAAGTGGTCAAGAAGTAAATTTTGTCTACCCTGGTTCATCATAATTGGAGTCACCTTTATTGTGGGACCAGCAGAAAATTCAATTCTGTTCAAACCTCCAAAAGCTGCGATTGTTTGATCTTGAGAACCGACGTTTTCTTTTATCAATTTTTGCTCAACATATATAGCATCCTGCGCAAGTTGAAGTTTATCCACCATTTTTCCTTCGAGGCCATAGAGAGAATTCAAAAAACCAACCGTAAAAGAAGAGCTTGACCCCAATCCGGACATTGCTGGAAGGTCCGCATTGTGTTGCATTTCCAGCCCCGACTCATGGCCTACAAACTTTAGGCACTCGCGAACCGAAGGATGATTTATTTGACTAATATTCCTTTTATGCTCCTGTTTTGTATACCTAATTCTATAGTTGTATTTGAAAAAAGGCGGCAAGTGACGGCATGTAACGTAACAATATTTATTAATCGAAGCGGCAATAACAGCACCGCCGCCATTTTTTTCATACCACGCCGGATAATCAGTACCACCGCCGAAAAATGAAATCCTAAAAGGAGTTCTTGAAATTACCATTTTGCTTGTACCATTCTACAGTCTTCTGCAACCCTTCCCTCAAAGTAGTATTTGATTTAAAGCCTACCAGCCTCCTCGCAAGGGAAACATCAATCAGTCTCTTTTTTATCATCGTCGGTTTAGTTTTATCAAAAACAATCTTGGCGTCATCAAAATTTTCAACTTCTATTAGAATTTTCAAAACATCCCTAACGCTCACCGGAATACCCGTGCCGATATTGAGCGGCTTAAACTTTTTAAGTTTCGTGACTACGAGCATTACTCCTTCGATAAAATCGTCAACATACATTAAGTCCTTCACATCTCGTCCGTCACCCCAAACTTCGATCGGATTATGCCTCTCGATAACCTTTCTCACAAGAGCCGGGACTACATGCGACGTTTCCCAAGCAAAGTCGTCATAAGGACCATAAAGATTTGCGGGTCTGACAACAACAACATTCATCGGATCCTTTATTTTAGTTGCGTAAATCTCGCAAAGAATCTCACTATATCTCTTCATCCAGGCAACCGGAAAATATTTGAAAAAAGGCTCTCCGTTCATCATTTCACTTTCGCGAACTGGGTGATTAGTTACAGGGTAAACGGTATTACTGCTTATAAAAAGAAACTTCTTGGCTTTTGCTTCATAAGCGGCTTCGAGCATTAGGGAGTTCATTATGATATTCCCGGTAACATGAACAAGTGGGGTCTTTTCGATAACCGCGGCACCCGACGTGTTTGCAGCACACATAAAAACATAATCAGCCCCACGAACTATCTTTCTGCAAAAATCCCCTTTTGTTAAATCGCCTCTTACATAATCGATTTTAGAATTAATTATTTGTGGAGATTTTTTATGAACCGTAGCTTTAATCGTTGCTCCTTCACTCAATAACCTATTGATCAAATTTGATCCTACAAAGCCAGCTCCGCCAGCAATGACAACTCTTTTATTTTTAAACAATCCTGCCCTCCTCATCTCTCCTGGAAATAATGGGGTTTTTGACAGGCCACCAAATATTATATTTAGGATCATTCCATTTTATTGTGAACTGATTTTTTGGGTCGTAGTAAGAAGATTGTTTATAGTGATAAATGTCGTAAGTTGAAAGAACTAGATGGCCATTGCCATATAGAGGGGGAATTAAAATTTGAACCCTATTTTTATCGGAAAGTGTAAAGCCTTCCCATTTGCCGAAGTCTTTTGAGTTTTTGTTACAGTTAACAACTACAATGTAGAATTTTCCATAAAGACACGAGATCAACTTCCAAGTACGACGATCGCCATGAATCCCTTTCAATACCCCTCGAGATCCAGTCGAAATATCATCCTCCACAAACTTCAACTTTGAAGCATCTTTTTCGTAGATAGTTCCTTTTAAGTTTTTTTTAATTTCACGAATATACAAATTCTCGTTGAACAACTCTACATACTCTCCACGAAAATCTTCAAAGGGGTCAAGGTTAAAGAGCAAAAGTCCCTCAAGTTTCGTTTTTAAAATCTTCATTTTCGTAAAATTCAATTTCGAATTATATCAGCTCTCGCTTCGCTCGCCTGATGTAATCTCTCGCTTCGCTCGGAATTATACTACTTAAAATATCCTTAATGGTCCTGTTAGTCTCGGACTTCTTTTTTTGATTATCTGCTACTTTTACTAAGAATTCTCCCGTGTCTTTATCACCAACAAGCTTTAAACGTCTGGCGGTTTGAAGAACTTCAATTGAACAGTCAATCAAACCAAAAATCTCCATGAACGACGCAAGCTTTAAAAGTCTTACCTCGTTCCAGAATTTGCTTCTCGAGTTTTTGGCTTTTAGAATTTCACCAACAGCGTCTCTGAAATAGAGAACATGAGCCGAGATTACTTGCCCACTATCTTGAATGCCTGGTGATTTAAATATTGATTTTCTGCCCAATCTAATCGGTGAAAGATCAAAAAGCTCAAATCCTAGGTTCCTCAGAAATACATCAAGATCGCTAAATAAAGGTTGCGACTCGAGGGTTCTTGAAAAAGCAATTTCTGCAGAAACACCCAGCACATTTTTTGAAAGCGTTTCTACTGCACCTTTTAAAGCAAAAAGCTCTCCACCCTCTATGTCCAATTTAATAAAATCTACATAGGGAACCTCGTTATCTTTTGCAAATGTGTCAAGAGTTGTAGTTTGCACTTCGATGACCTTTTTAACCCTGAGATTCACTTCGTCCGGGAATCTTTGCAAAAAAAATGACCTGGCTTTTAGAAATGAGGAGGATGGTAAATTTTTTGTAACGTAAAATTTCTTCTTTTGTGCAGTCTCCCATAAAGCGTAAGGGAAGTAAGTAGTTTTATTGTCGGAGTATTTATTTAAACGTAAGCATTCCGCCCTGTCAGGGTCAAAGCCGATTATCTCTATATAAGGCTTATAAGCCTCCCAAAAATATTCACGTCCGCCCCTTGCCCCAACGTCTACCAAGCGAACCGGTTCATCTTTCAGGATCTTTTTCCTCAGTAAGTATTGAACCAAAAGGGGATTTGAATTAATTTTTTCGAATGAACTCATTAATTAGATTTAAAGTAATTTTTTCTCTTCAAAAACTCTTCCGTGTTTTTCAAATACCAGTTCCATGTTTCCTTAAGCCCCTCATTAAGTGTCGTAGTGGGATTGTAGTGAATTATTTCTCTTGCAAGGGAAATGTCCATAACTCGTTTTGGAAAACCTGCCGGTTTAGAAGAATCAAATCGAAAGTTAAAATCAACAACGGTTCGCATGGTCGCAACTAGTTTTTTAATTGTTACTCCTTTACCACTGCCCAAATTTACAAAGCCTCCTTTTGTACCAAAGTGAAGCGCTAAAATTACACCTTCGGCGACGTCTCGACTATAAGCAAAATCGCGTATAGCACTTCCGTCACCCCAAACAACAACAGGATCTTCTCCATTGTGAATCCTGCTCATGAGGGAAGGGATAACCATTGCGTTCTCCGGGTCAAAGTTATCTCCCGGTCCGTAAACATTGCAAGGCCTGACAACGGCAAAGCTATCTAGGCCATACTGAGTTTTATAAGCTTTTATTTGTAATTCAGCCATTCGTTTTGCCCATCCCGGATACATGTCCATAGGGGGACCCTCGAATTCTTCACTTTCATTTTTTTCTTTAAAAACCGACGCGCTTGAATACGCCCCAATAGAACTTGTATACACAACCTTCTTAACACCATTAACTCTACAGGCTTCAAGAATATTAGTATTCATCATAAGAAGCGGTACGAAAAAACTTGCTGGCTTCGACTTTGTTACTTCGATTGATCCCTTAATCCCGGCAAGGTGAAAGGCAAAATCTACTCTCTTTGCTATTTTTTTACAAAATTCAAAACTACTTAAATCTCCGTAAATATGGCGAGCATGTTTATTCACATTAATTTTATCGAGAGAAACAATATTCACTTGAGCGCCTGCTCCAACTAAAATATCGACAACTTGTCTGCCTATTAGTCCCGTACCCCCGGTAACCAAGACCCTCCTGTTCCTAAAATTATTTAATACTTTTTTTTCTAACATGTTGCCCTTCTGTCCTCTCAAAAATGCGTGGGAAAATTACCTTTATTCAAATACAAAATACGAAGTTCTCGATGTAATGGGAAGCCTTCTTAATTTAATGTTGTTAAGGCCCAGTACTTCTTTTAGTGCGAGCGTTTCTCCCGGGGAATCATGATCATTAAGTTCGTCAAACGCCACTACGCTTCCTTTTACAAGGTGGGGTAAAATTGCCTGCAGACAGTTTTTTGTTGGTTCATATATGTCGAAATCAAAATAGGCGAGCGCGACTATCGTCTCCGGACGCTCTTTGAGATATTTAACTGTTTCGACCGAAGCATCTCCTTTTCGTAGCTCATATTTTTTAATATGTGAAAGAGGATTAGAGCCTTCTTGAAATTTCATTACCCTGTCAAGATAGTCTTCATAGTTTTTAGTAACAGAAATATTGCCGGCAGTCATCAAGTCCGACCGTCCATCTTTCCTCGATATTCTTGGAAATCCGCTAAACGTATCAAAACCAACAATCAATTTGTGTCTATTAAAGGGTTCGTAAATTCCTCGCAGTGCTGAAAATATCGCCATATTGTGTCCCCACCTAGTGCCAAAATCCATAACCACTCCCTGCAGGTCAATTATCTGACGGTACAAAAAATCCATAAAAAGAATTCTGGACAAATCTTTAGAATTTAAAAATAATCCTAGATTTGAAAAAATTTGATCGTCCGGAATAGGGGAGCTCTTAAAGAGGTCGACAGCCCCCTCGTAGTTAACCGCCTCCTCGCCGCTTAAGTATCTTTTAATTCCGACTTTCCCACTCATTCTGTAAATTTTTCGCATTATATCAAAGAGAGTAAAAAGAGAGTTAAATATATTCCCTTACATGCGCCGGTATTGGCCTTTTTCCCTCATACGCAATTACCCAGGCCCAATAACGTATCCTTCCACTAATCAAATCAAAATCATATTTATTCGAACCTTTGGCACGTACCAGCCTTACTGGTTTCAACAAACCTCCTTCTTTGATGACATCAGCAAGTTCCTTTGGGCTCGGATTAAAGTTGAGTTTATTCTCGAGGGCTTCATCAATAGTTTGGTAAACCCGACTATCCCGTTCACCATGCGCAGACACCCTTATCTTTTCAACCGGAACGCTCAGAAGCTTAGCAAAAAATGCTTTATCTATTTTGTCGTATTCACTTTTAGTCATTACAAACGAAGCAGCAAGAGAATTTTCGATAAGGTGACTTTCATTAAGCGTCATTGGTACTCCTGTGACGTAGCGATTTTTTGTTAACCAATTAAGAATTATTTGGGACCCGGATTTTCCGTATTTAATCGCCAACCCTTCAATTAATTCTTTCTGAAGAGGGCTCATAGAGCCAATTCGTCCCTGGTCCAAAGGACTAAAAGCAACAAGCTGCAAATTATTTTGTTGGCAATAATCGAAGACCCCGTTATATTCGACGGATCTCTCGAAAATATTATATTCCGATTGGATCGAAGCGAGCTTGATTTTTCCGAGTAACTTGCTTGCTCTTTGAAGCTCAGTTTGCGAGAAGTTACCAACACCAATATATCTTACCTTCCCGTCACCAACTAAATCGGAAAGCGCCCTAAAGGTCTCCTCAAAAGATACAGAATAGTTCGGCCAGTGAACCTGATATAAGTCAATATAGTCTGTACTAAGCCTCTCAAGGCTCGCGTTGCAAGCCGCAATTACAGAGCCATAAGAACTGTGTTCTGGAGAAAATTTAGTACCAACAATTACGTGAGCTCTATTTTTTTTAATTGCGGCTCCAACAAGCTTTTCGGCAAGTCCGTCTCCATAGCTCTCTGCCGTATCGATAAAAGTCATTCCAAGTGAAACCCCTTTCTGGAGTAAATAGATAAATTTCTTTTGGGAAACTTTACTAAAATCAAAACCCGTTCCTTGTCCAATTGGGGGAAGTTTTAAAAAACTACTCTTTTGCATATCTAGAAATTTCCTTGGTGAGGCTTCGGTTGTCAAGACCGTTTTGTAAAAGCAGCCATTCTCGGCTACCGAAAACGGAAAATTGTTTGTCTGCAACTGCTAGTTTGTTCAAAGTTATTTTATTTTTTGCTTGTGAAATTATGTCAGCAACTATAGTTCCTAAACCGCCGATTTCCGAGTTCTCTTCAATAGTTATTAATTTTGAGGATTTTTTTAAAATGTCAGCAAGCTCCATACTTACTGGTTTAAGTCTGAAAACATCGATAAGGCCAACATCTATGCCGCGAGTTACCAATTCCTCGCAGACTTCAAAAGCCCTCGACGTCATATAACCTGTGCTTATAACATTTACACTCCTGAGCCCTCTTAAAATACTAAAACCATTTTTGAAATCTCTACTGTTTTTATAAAAATTCGGAAAGCATCCTTTGTCGAGTCTTATATACGAAGGCCCATTCATTTTATATGAACTTTGAACACTAAATGCCGCCGTTTTATTATCACAAGGATTATAAATAGTAATTTCCGGAAGTATCCTCATCGCTCCAATATCCATAACTCCGTGGTGCGTTGGTCCGTCAAAGCTGAATGAAAAACCTGCGCCGACGCCAATAATGGTAACGGGCAAATTCATACTACAGACGCTGAACTTTATCTGCTCGAAGCACCTCAGCGTAACGTATGAGCAAATACCGTAGCAAAAAACCTTTTTCCCGGAAGCAGCAAGCCCCGCCGAAACGTCAATCATATTTTGTTCAGCAACACCGATATTAATAAATTGCTCGGGGAAGTCTTTTTTGAATTTTCTTAAAACGAATGCGTCCAAATCATCCGATATAAACAGAACGTTCTTGTCTCTTTTACCCAGATTGTATATTTCTTCAAAAAAAGCGTCACGGATGTCAACTTTAGAAACCTTCACATCATCCCTCTATAATTTCTTTTCTCGCCGCCCTTAGCTCTTCTTCGGAAAGCGCCGCGTTATGCCACCTTAAATTATTTTCCATAAACGAAACACCCTTACCCTTTATTGTGTTAGCGATAACAACTACCGGCTTTTTAGAAAGTTCAATCTTGCCAAATGTGCCCAGAATCTCACCAAAATCGTGACCGTTAATTTCAAAAATATTCCACCCAAAGCTCATCATTTTCTCCTTAAAGTTTTTATACAGTCCTTCGTCATCGATGACATCAGTTACCATTAATCTGTTTCTGTCTATAATTACGACTAAATTATTGAGTTTGTAATCACTTGCGAAAATAACCGATTCCCAAATAGAACCCTCGAAAGGCTCAGAATCGCCGATAATAGTATATGCTCTGTAATTTTCCCCGTTTTTTTTAGCAGCGAGAGCAATGCCGGCAGCAACCCCAACCGAATGACCAATTGAACCCGTGTTAAAATCCACCCCGTTTATCCATGTTTCCAGCTGACCTCCAAGTCCACCATTTTCGCCGTAAGAGCTATACATCTCTTTTGAAATTATTCCTAAATCTAAAAAGATTGCGTAAAGAGCGGTACAGGCATGTCCCTTACTTAAGATAAACCGATCCCTATTTTCCCAGTTCAAATTATTCGTTTTATAACGTAAAATTTTTCCGTAATACAAAGCCACCAGTAATTCGACGCAAGAATAAGTTCCTCCAAGATGAGCCTTACCGCTTTTCGCGGCCGCGTTTAAAACCTCGAGTCGTACCCACCTTGATTTATCTTTAAGATCGGCTTTTAGGCCCGCAGTCGAAGACGAGGACCGCAAGCCCCGCTTCTTCGCAGAAAGGCTTTGCTTCTTCATATTTGCATGTCATTTGGACTAATAGGCTCGATAAGCTTTTGCTTACTGTCGCAAACTACTTCGACAAAAATTGGGTTGTCGTCAGCCATGATTTTTTTAAGTTTTTCACTAATATCCTGCCACCTGTCGATGATTTCATAGTTCAGGTCAAAAGCCTCGGCAACTCGCCTTAAATTTAAAACCGCTATCCCCGTTTTATCATCCGAGCCGATACGCCTCCCTTCAAAAAAAGTATCCTGCCATCTCCTCATAGAAACATAGCCGCCATTATTGATTACAAAGACCTTTACATTAAGTCCATAATAAGAAATTGTCTTCAATTCCTGAATATTGAGCTCAAGTGAACCATCTCCCGTCACCGCAAGAATTTGAGAATTCTTATCTTCGACACTCGCGCCGATTGCCAAAGGAATACTAAGCCCCATGGCCCCAAAAGTGCCGGATGTTATTTCTCTTTGGCCGCTATTAAATTGCCACACCTGACCGCCTATGTAATAATTCGACCCTGAATCTGTCACCATAACGTGGTTTTTATTGGCCATCTGATCCAATTTGTACATGAAGTAATAAAGATCAATTGGATTCCTTTTCATACTCTTGTCAACTGCCGGATATTTAGCTTTCAGTTCCTGACAACTTTTGAGCCAAGCTCGTCTCTCAACTGAAATTTTCCTTGGAAGTTTTAGGTAAAGGTGCTCGATAAAATCTTTGACATCGTAGTTCAAAGAAATATCAATTTTGACACCAGGTTTTTTCAGTTCATCGCCCTCTATGTCAACGACTGCTATTTTTGCGCGCCTGTCAAAGCAATCCAAGTTAGGACCGACAAAAGGAATTGCGAGTCTGCTTCCAAGAACAAAAACAAAATCGGCCTGTTTCATAACTTGATTGGAAAAACGATTTCCCCTAATCCCCGCGAGCCCCATATTGTGCTCATCACTATAAGGAAGAATATCTATACCCAGCCTGGAAAAAGCAACAGGCGCACCGCAGGAGTCGACAAGTTTTTTAAAAGATCCAATTGCTTTTCCTTGTCTAATTCCGTGTCCGGCGACAATTAGAGGCCTCTTTGATTTGCCAAACATCGTCAGTACTCTTGAAACATCTCTTTGGAGATTCCTGTTTAAATTGTTCTTGGGCACCTTAAAACCCTTAAGGCTGAGGGGGTCAACAAGGGCACTCTGGACATCGTGGGGAATGTCGAGCCAAACCGGGCCGGGTCTTCCACTTGTTGCCAAATAAAGCGCTTTTTCTAAATGATATCTGATTGAAGTTGGGTTTGTGATTATTTGTGCGTATTTTGTCATAGGTTTTACAACCGGGATAATATTAATTTCTGCCGTACCGAAACTCCTCAAGCTCTTAAGGTTAACCTTATGAGTTGTGTGTCTTAATTCCACTTGTCCTGAAATCACTAAAACAGGAGCAGCGTCTACCCAAGCTTCTGCAAGACCGGGAATTGCGTTCGTTGCTCCCGGCCCCGCTGTTAGGCAAACCACGCCTGGGGACTGTTTTAACCTCGCATACGCTTCGGCCATCATCGGAGATGCTGCCTCATTTCGTACGCAATAGTAATTAATTTTTTTCTCCTTTGCTATCGCATCGTTCAAATACATAGCGCCGTAACCGGTCAAGAGAAAAATGTCTCTCATCCGGTTCTTGACTAAAAATTGCACGACATAATCGGCAACTCTAATTTTTTTGGGAGAATGCTTCACTAGAAAGGTCCCCTAAACTTATTTTCGTAAGTGAAAAACTCTTCGCCTTTCAGGTTAGTGGATTTAAGTCCTAATTTCTCCTCAACCGACCGTACTATCACCTCGGCATTTGGATAAAAAAGATTTTCCAAAGGTCTCGTGCACGGTGCCGGCGCGAAAGCGAACCCGAGGCGTTTTACTGGAGATTTTAAACTTGAAAAACTTTTTTCAGAAATGATTGCCGCCACCTCGGCGCTAAAACCACAAAAAGTCCAGTCATAGTCAGCAACAATTACATGTCCTGTTTTTTCGACCGATTTTAGAATCGTCTCGCTGTCAAAAGGATAAATCGACCGGGCGTCTACTACTTCTGCACTAATTCCTCGCTTCTTCAAAATATTTGCGGCGTGGATTGCCTCCACATTCATATAAGATGTAGCAACAATCGTGATGTCACCTCCGCGCCTCAACACATTCGCTTTACCAAGCGGAACTAGCTTATTTTCATCGTCAACTTTATCCACAACGTCATAAAGCATGCGATGCTCAAGAACGATAACCGGATTTTCGTCTCTTATTGCAGAGATCAAAAGCCCTTTCGCGTCATGGGGAGTAGTTGGCATCACAACTTTAAGTCCCGGTAAATGGGCAAAATATGATTGAAGGCTTTTACTGTGTTGATAAGCCTGACCCCACCCTTTTCCGATAATCGCCCTGATAACAAGCGGCACCTTAAGCTTACCCCCGGAACCGTAATGGAAACTCGACACCATATTTGCAAGCTGGTTCATTGCAAGCAGCAAAAAATCAACCCTTATGTGGACATTTATAGGTTTAAGTCCTGACACTGCTGCGCCTAGCCCAAAACCCACAAGGGAATCTTCACAAAGAGGAGTGCTAAAAACCCTATCGCCGAATTCCTCTTTCAGTCCAATCGTTGAACCGAAAATGCCTTTAAAGTCAGCAACATCTATTCCGTAAATAAAAACGTTTTTATCGCGCTTCATTTCTTCCTGAAGCCCTTCCCTTATTGCATCTCTATAACTGATTCTTCTACTTTTCATGAAATACGTTTTTATAAAGTTCCGCAGGATTAGGGAAAGCTGAATTCCTGGCTTTTTTAAAGGATCTTTCGACCGCAAGATCAATGTCCTTGCAAATTTTATCCAGTTCCCCCTTGCCGACCCCCAGCTTTTTGAGTTTTGACGCCAGAATTTTTAAAGGATCGACTTTAAGCCATTTCTGGTACTCCTCTTGTGATCTGTAACCGGCACTAAAATCTTCGTGGGTACCTACATGTTCCAGATATCTATAGTACTTTAGGTAAATAAATGCTGGGGTCTGTTTTGCAAAAATTGCATTTTTAGCACGGCTTGCAAGATTAAAGACGACTTCAGCGTCCGTCGAAGTGGAAGAAAAAACGGAACAGTTAAACCTTGAAACAATAGCCGAAATCGATTTATATCCATGTCTAAGCGCGGGTGGCGTATGAACGGCAAAACCATTGTCTTCGCAAACAAAGAGAACAGGAAGCTTAAAAAGGCTTGCCATATTTAAACTCTCCCAAAAACTACCTTCATCTATTGCCCCATCCCCAAAAAAAACGGCGCTTACGCCTCTTGTTCCTTTCTTTTTCAGCGCATAAGCTGACCCAACCGCAACAGGAATAGTGCTTGCAACAACCGCAGAAGTTGCAACCAAACCCCGATCCGGATCAGACAGATGCATCGAACCACCTTTACCGCGAACAACCCCGCTCTCCCGCCCAAACATTTCAGAAAAAAACCTAAAAGTATCTCCGCTTCTTGCCAGATAAAGGCCATGACTTCTATAAGTTCCAAAAAGAAGATCAAGGCCGGATAGGGCGCTGGCTACCCCAGAAACAATTGCCTCTTCACCCATAGACATGTGCATGGGTGTTTTCATTTCATTACTATCGTAGACTTCTATAATTTTTTCCTCAGCTCTTCTGATAAGATAGGCTTTTTCGAAGAGTTTAAGGTTTAAATTTTTGCGAGTCATTTATCTTGCATAGTAATCTCTCCAGTAATCGAGCATATCAAGAAGCGTTTTTTCAAAGGGAATTTCAGCCTTCCAACCGGTTTCGCGACTAAACTTACCAACAGCAGGAATTTGAAGTGTGACATCAGAAGGCCTCAACCTTTTTTTGTCAACTATGATTTTTATATCATCTCGCGTCGACATTTTTATTAGCTTATTTAACATCTGCCCAATAGTCATCGTTTCAACTCCGCCAATATTATAAACTTCGCCTGCTCTACACCTGGTAACCAAAAGCCAGTAAGCGCGAACAGCATCCCTCACGTCCATAAAAGTTCTGACGCTTTTTAAATTTCCGACATACACAGTTGGCTTTTGTTTGCCAGCCTCGATGGCTGCAACTTGCTTTGCGAAATTCGAGGGCGCAAAAACTTCACCCCTTCTTGGACCCTCGTGTGTAAACATGCGTGTTCTTATCGCCCTAATTTTCCAAGACGACCAATACTGAAAACCCAACATGTCCTCTGCAACTTTAGAAACCGCGTAAGGCGATGCCGGCCTAAAAGGATTAGTTTCGACAATAGGTATTTCGCTTTTCAAAACCTGTCCGTAAACTTCGGAAGAGCTGCAAACATGAATAATTGGGTCATAACCCTTTTCATCTTTTAGCTGTTTAACATTCTCCAAAAGATTGCCCGTTCCAATAACATTCGCTTCAAGCGTCCCAATTGGAGCGATAAAACTAAAATCTACATAAGATTGCGCGGCAAGATGAAAAATAACGTCGGGCTTATGTTTTAAAAGTACACCGCGAGTGGAAAAGGGATCAACCAAATCGCCGTATTCTAAAATTACACGATCCAAAACGTGCTTTATGTTATCTTTTGGAGATCTCCACCTGACGAATCCGACAACTTCAACTCCCGGCTGGTTCTCTAGAATATAATCCACCATATGACTTCCCACAAATCCGGTTATACCCGTAATTAATACTTTTTTGATTTGTCCCATTGTCTAAAGATTTGAAAGGCAGAAAGTGATCTTGCTAACATTAGTTTTAAAAACTAAATATATACCCATTTTGTTAATCATTCAATGAATGTCTCTGCCATTTAAGCATGGGCCTTACGACGCCAGGATAAAATCCTGTTGAGTGTCCGCGAACCGAGTTTCCTTCAGTCGGATCAACTACATCAAAAACAACCGCGTCAGGAACATCGACCTCTCGCGTCTTGCCACTCTCCTCATCAACGACAGTAACCCTAGCAGAAAAAACTCCTTCAGATAAAAAATTTCCCGGAATCACACATCTACTTTTATATTTTCCACTTTTTTTCATTCTGATTTTCCTGTCTATATCCTCAGCAGAATTAAAAATGGTTAGGCCTTCACTATTTATAATTTGTAAATTGCATCCGACCCAGCGGTCCCCATTCGCAGAAAAGCTCTGCTTATTTTTCAAAACCTCAAATTCGACTTCTACGGTTATAGGTTTTCGTATATCAAAAGTATTAGACAAGCGATTATGCTTATCCAAGGCTTTGACGTTGATAAGCCGCACAACATTATTCGCAAACATACGGCTCGCAACCCTTTTTTTAAGTGAAGCATTGCTCCTTGTTTCTTCCAAATACCTCGAGACTATTTTTTCAGCGTTGCCGTCTGCAACAATTTTTCCGTCTTTTAAATAGATAACGCGCCGACAGATATTTATAACTGCAGGCAGATTATGAGAAACAAAAAGGACAGTTCTGCCCTGCTTACTTACATCCTGCATTTTCCCCAGACTTTTCGATTGAAACGCTGCATCACCCACCGAAAGAACCTCATCGACAATAAGTATTTCGGGTTCCAAATGAGCAGCCACAGCAAAAGCCAGCCTTGTATACATTCCAGAAGAATAATGTTTAACCGGCAGATCTAAAAATTTCTCCATCTCGGCAAAAGAAACAATCTCGTCAAATTTAGACTTTATTTCCAATCGAGTCATGCCCAAAATGGAACCATTTAAAAAAATATTCTCTCGTCCTGTCAGCTCCGGATGAAATCCGGTCCCAACTTCAAGCAAACTCGCAGTACGCCCCCTGAGTGTAATTTTTCCTTTTGTGGGAGGAGTAATCTGAGAAAGAATCTTCAGTAGCGTGCTTTTGCCGGCGCCATTTTTACCGATAATACCGACAACTTCGCCAGCGCCAACGTTGAAAGAAACGTTCTTTAGAGGCCAGAACTCATCTTCTCTTTTTGAACTAAAAACAGATAAAGGGTTTTTGGCAATTTGAG
This sequence comes from Candidatus Curtissbacteria bacterium, assembly GCA_024654445.1. Lineage (NCBI taxonomy): Bacteria > Candidatus Curtissiibacteriota > Candidatus Curtissbacteria bacterium. The sequence goes on from JANLHP010000022.1 coordinate 67,275, forward strand.
CAATCGAGTCACGAAGTGAATAATATTGTTGTCTTTCCGCAACCCTATATTTTTTAGAAACCGATTTAACTTCGATAATCGAACTCATGCAATATCGGCAAAGAATCTTTCTGTCACCCTAAAATAAGTGAGACCAATAACAAACACGATTAACGAAAAAACTGAGGATATAAAAAGCACGCCCAAGTCTACCCTGCCTGATCCGGAAAGGACTATCCTCATGGTCTCAATTACACCAGTCATTGGGTTGAAGGCTAAAATAGGTCTAAAAGAATCCCTTACAACCGCAGAGGGATAAATAACGGGAGTCAAAAAAAGCATAGATTGAATAAAAAAAGGCAAAATGTATCTAACGTCCCTGTACCTCACATTAAATGAAGCAAGAAAAAGGCCAATTCCGGAAGAAGTCAAAAAAATAATCAGAATTACAATTGGCAAATAAATAAAAATGGTAGGCGAAGGAACGAACCCAAAATAAAAAGTAACAATCAAAACAACCAAAAACGCAATCGCAAAATCAACAAACGAGGTAATGATTGCTGAAATTGGAAGTATTTCCCTCGGAAAATAAACCTTCTTTATTATATTGACATTTTCGACCATCGAATTACTCGCTGCAGTTACACTTGCGGAAAAAAATATCCAAAATACAAGACCAATAAATACAAATAATTCATAAGGCAAATTTCCGGAAGGAATATTGGCAAGCCTGCCAAAAAAAATAGTAAATATTCCTGTCGTTGCCAGGGGTTGGAAAATAACCCAAATTATTCCAAGGAAAGTCTGCTTATAGCGTACTTTGATGTCTCTCCAGGAAAGAATAAAAAAAAGTTCTCTATATCGCCACAATTCTTTTAAACTTACCAAATGCCATTTTTGTTTTGGTGCAATTGTAAGCTCATAATTTTTCATTGTCGGTGTTAGCCTTCTTGTTATTGTGCTCTTAACCATTCAACATATTTTGTAAGGCCCGCAGTAAACTGAACTTTTGGCTCCCACCCCAAAAGTTTTTTAGCTTTTACAATATTTGCCCATGTATTTTCAACATCACCGTTTTGCATAGGCATATTTTTAATAACAGCTTTTAAAGAAAGCAACTTTTCTAAAGTTTCAATAAACTCATTTAATGAAACCGGGTTACTGTTTCCCAAATTTATGATCTCAAAATCCAAGTCAGTTTCGAGAGTTTTTACTATGCCGTCAATAATATCATCAATGTACGTATAATCTCGACTGCTATCTCCCTCGCCAAACTTTATAATGGGTTTGTCTTCAAGTATGGCGTTAGTAAAAAGTGAAGGCGCCATGTCAACTCTACCCTTCGGACCATAGACCGTAAAAAATCGCAAAATTACAATTTTAAGGCCGAAATTTTTATGAAAGCTCCTAGCAAAAAACTCTGCAGCTCTCTTAGAAGCTCCGTATGGAGAAACAATATTTTCGCAAAGATCATCTTCGGTGAACGGAATTTGCTTGCTGTTTCCATAAACGGAAGAAGAAGAGCCGAATATAAACTGCTTCACGTTCATGTCGCTAGCTGCCTTTAGAAGATTTGTTGTTCCCAAAACATTCACTTGTGAATACAGAAGCGGGTCCTCTATTGAAGGACGAACACCGGCCCTCGCCGCCAAATGGATAATCTTGTCAAATTTTTCGACTTTAAATATCTCAGTAAGCTTTTTAAAGTCCAATATGTCAGCGCGAAACAATTTAAAATTTTTAGAACCAAGAACGTGATCAAGATTCCTCTCTTTAATTTGTGGGTCGTAATAATTATTAAAGTTGTCAATTCCAACTACAGCATGTCCATCGCCAAGGAGTCTCTCAACAAGAGTCGAACCGACAAAACCTGCACAACCTGTTACTAATATTTTGTGCATATTTACGAAGTTGATCTGAAGTATTCGATGGTTTTCTGAAGACCTTCCTCAAGCGGTATTTTTGGTTGCCACCCGAGGTCTCTTTTCGCTTTGTTCGTATTAGGCTTCCTGATAAGAGGGTCATCTTCAGGTAAAGGCTCGGAAAAAATAATTTCGCTGGAGCTATTAGTAAGCGCCTTTATCATTTGCGCAAACTGTAAAATTGTTTTTTCGTCGTCATTACCAAGATTATATATCTCTCCACTACTGCCTTCTTCCATTGCGGCAATTTGTCCCTCTATTTGATCGTCAACGTAACAAAAAGATCTCGTCTGTTTTCCGTCGCCATATATAGTAATTCGTTCCCCAGAAAGTGCCTGATTTATAAAATTAACAACCGCTCTCCCTTCGCTTGGATTCATCCTTGGGCCATAAGTATTAAAAATTCTGGTGATTCGCCCATCAAGTCCTTTCTTTCTCACAAAAGCGGAAACAATTGTCTCCCCAAATCTTTTTGCCTCATCGTAAACCGATCTTGGGCCAATCGTTGAAACATTTCCCCTGTAATCCTCACCCTGAGGAGACCTTTCCGGGTCGCCATACACCTCGCTCGTCGAGGCAAAACTTAATTTAGCGCCATGACGAGCGGCAAGCTCACACATATTCCAAGTTCCCGTTGTGTTTACGAGCATCGTTTCAAAAGGATGAGCCAAATAAGAAAATGGCGAGTTGGAATTTGGATCAGCCGGGGAAGCGAGGTGGTAAATCTTATTAAATTTAAATTTACGATTCGAAAAAGGTTTTATTACATCATGGTTTATGAAAGTAAAGTTCTTATCGTTAAGAAGATGCGCAATATTCTTTTGAGAACCTGTTATCAAATTGTCAACGCAAACAACTTCGCTTCCCTCACCAAGCAATTTTTCAGAAAGGTGACTTCCTAAAAATCCAGCCCCACCAGTTACAAGCACCGTCTCCATGTAATCATATTTTAACAGGATGAATTAACTTTTTACTAAACAACTTTTTCAAGAACTGCGGCAATGTAATCCATTTCAGACTTTTTAAGTTTGGGATACATTGGAAGCCTTATCAATGTTGCCGCGATCTCTTCCGTCACTGGCAAGTCTCCCGCTTTATATCCCATCTTCCTACCCATCACAGAAGTATGAAGTGGTAAATAATGGAAAGAGGCTTCAATTCCATACGACCTAAGAGATTTTATAACTCGAGCCCTTGCTAGCCTTGGAACGCGAATTGCGAAAATATGCCAATCACACTCAAGATTCTCATCCCTGAACGGAAGAATCAGTTTAGACGATAATGGTTCCAACTTTTTTAAAAAGTACTCTGCATTCTTTCTTCTCATTTCAGTAATTGTGTCTAATTTTTTGATTTGTTCAAGCGCAATCGCGCTCAGGATATCGGAAAGAACAAGACTTCTGCCAACACTTACCCAGGAATATTTTTTCTTCTCCCCCCTCATAAACGAAGATCTATCCGTCCCTTTTTCTCTTATAATTTCCGCCATTCTGTGAAGCTTCAAATCGCCCGTTACAAAAATACCCCCTTCGCCGCTCGCCGCGTTTTTTGTTCCATGAAAAGAATAACAACCCACTTTACCTATCGTTCCTAAAAATTTACCATTATATTTTGATCCGAGCGCATGAGCAGCATCTTCCACAACATACAAATTATGTTTTTTTGCGATTTGGTTAATTTTGTCCATGTCGCACGCGAGCCCCGCGTAGTGGACTACCATAATTGCTTTAGTCTTTTTTGTAATAAGTTTTTCAATTTCTAGTGGGTTAATATTGTAAGTATTTATATCGATGTCACAAAAAACCGGTTTTGCTCCCGCAAGCAAAACAGCGTTAGCACAAGAAGAAAATGTAAAACTTGGCAAAATGACTTCATCTCCACTCTTCAGTAAGCAAGCACACGCAAGCTCTAGCGCTGCTGTTCCAGAGTTTGTGGGGAGGACAAACTTTATACCAAATTTATCAGAAATAGTTTTAGCCAGAACCTCGCCAAAAGAAAGGTCGCCAACGCCGGTGCCACTTCTCATCGCGGAAATTGCGGCTCTTTCTTCCTCTCTTCCCCAAAATGGCTTGTGAAGGGGAATGGTATAAGGAGTTGGCGTTAAATTCATCTCAAATCTTGGGAGAATTTTTGCCTGAATTGAACAAGTTTTCTCATATACTCGATTGAATCGGGAATTAATCTCACCGTCGATTTCTTGTCTGGTCTTTTTATAAACAGGACCGGAATCTCCGTTATTTTCAGATTTGCAACCAGTGCCCTTGCGCAAATTTCGGTATCAAAAAACCAACCATGGTCGCGAGTTTTTGAAAGAACGGGCAAAATTTTCTTCCTATTAAAAAATTTGTATCCCGCCTCTGTATCCTTAAACGGAAGGCTGATTATTTTAGAAACTAGTGCGCAGTATGATTTCGACGCCACAACTCTCATTACACTTCCAGAGCTTATTTCGTAATAGCGAGTGGCAATCGCCATATCACTCCCATTTTCAATTTCTTCAATAAACAGAGGAATATAACTTGGGGAAATTTCACAGTCAACGTCAATAAAGCCACATATAGTCCCATCTGCAGCCTTTATTCCATCGCTAACAGACTTACCTCTGCCTTGATTTTTCTTGTGATATATCGCTTTAAAGTTTTTATCAGACGCGACAAATTTTTCAATAGACCTTTTTGTTTCGTCGACGCTTTTGTCTTCGACAAAAATAATTTCCCAGTTGATTTTTAACAATTTAAGGACCAAAAAGATTGACTGGACGCTTTCTTCAAAAGTAGGGCCTTCGTTATAGCAGGCAAGAATTAAAGAGAAGTCAACTTTTACCATATCAACTGATCTTGTATTCTAAGGTAATTCGGGGCAGTTCTCAAATTCAACAAAACAGTACTTATAATTTTTTTCCCTGAACCAGAAATCTATTGCCTTTCCGGTACCTAAAGAAATGTACTGATCCTGTGAAGATGCATTATTCGCACCATCAAAAATTAACATAGAACCACTTGGTAAATTTTTGTCTTTTACATTTTTAATCGCTTCTTTTGCGACGATACTTCTTGCAATAACCCAGCTGTTTTTCATCGCAAGTGTTTGTCCATAAGTTGCAATAATCAAAAATAAAAGAGCAAGAGAAACTAAGTGAGATGACTTCAGTTTTTGAACAGCAAAGCCGATAATCCCGCTCAACCCAAATGCGCTGATTACCATGTAATGCGCACCCAGGTGACTCGGTATCAAAACAAACGGGAAAAGGCCAACAACTGTTATAAAACAAAGAAATATAAATGTTCGTAAGTCGTCTTTGTTTCTAAACCCCCGAATATATATAAGGCAAATCACAAAAAGGTATGAAATAAGAGCAAGCGAAAAAAGACTCTTCCCTTGGCCTTCAACAAAACCGAGTATCCTTAACAGATAAAATCTAAAAGTGAAAATTGTCCTTTGCGAAATCTCGAGGACGTAAACATTCAAAGTATCGGGGGGAGTAAAAAATAAAAGCTTTACTCCCGAAAAGAGAACAGTCAACGCAAAAAGTGCTGATAAAAAAGAAAAGTCACTCTTTATTCCGAGCGAAAAATTCCGGCTTTTAAGCCGGGGATGAAGCGAATCTTTGAGCGAGGAAGAGAGAACCACGGCCGAAAGAACGTGGGAATCTATCCTTTTAAGAAAAACAGAAGTCGCGACAAATATTAAAATACCAACAACTATCGCTTCCGTTGCAAGCAATGAAAGAAAATAAAATAAAAATGCCCCAAGCTTTCTTTTTATAATAAAAAGATAAAGGCTAAGAGAAAAGAACAGAAATCCAATATTCACCGCTCCTCCGGAAATCCAGAATAGGGAAGTGAAGTGCAAGGGGTGAGTAGCGTAAACAACAGACGCGAAAAAACCAGAAATATTATTTTTGAAAAGTTTTCCAAAAACCAAAAAAACCATAAATGCGCAAAGAGTGTGAATGAGAAGAATTACTACGTGGTAAGCAGGGTAAAATTTCCCAAAAAGATTACCTGTTATAAGAAAAAACAAGTTATGTATAGGTCGCCAGTGAGTAACTTCTGGAGGACCGAATACATTTTGTAAATCCACCAAAAAGGAATTTTGAGAAAAATTATTTATTAAAATAAAATCATCTTGAGCGAAGAAATTAAAAAGAGATCTAAACCATACTACGACAATAACTAAAGTTAAAATCAAAAAAACAACCGAGTTTTTACTCACAGTTTTAATTCTATCATCGAAGAATGGCAAAAATATGAATTCTGCCTGATATAATCAAGTTTAAGTGAATGGACTCCTTAAACTACTTATCGCGGCTGCTCTTTTAAACTCTTTGTCGTGGATTATTTTAACTCCCGTTTGGCAATACCCGGATGAACAAGCGCATTTTTCTCAAGTACAGGATATGGCGGAAATTGGATATGTACCAACAAGCCTAAACACGTCCCAAGAAGTTTCCCTCTCTGAACAAATACTTGAAACCGAAAGAAACAACCTTGGAAACAACAAATTCACGTATCACCCGGAATATAAAATTAATTATGGCAACGGTTGGTATGGCCCCAGAGAACGGGAGCTTGCGCAATTACAAGAGTCAGAGCGCACAAACTTTGTAAAAAATGAAGCAACTCAAAACCCTCCTTTTTACTACACGCTCGCATCTATTTTTTATAACATCTTTGACGGTGGCAGTATCCTCAATCGCGTGTACGCGGTAAGGTTTATGTCTGCATTACTTTTTGTCGCAAATATTTATGTCGCGGCAAAAATTGGAAACATTGTCTTCCCTAAAGAGAAAATTTTAGCTTTCACAATTCCCACGCTTGTTGCTTTCAAGCCAATGCTTGTCCATGCGTCAACCGGAGTACTTCCCGACACGCTCACGAATCTCCTATTCAGCGCAGTACTGCTCGTTTGTTTAAAGATCATGACAGTTGGATTAAAAACAAAGTTCCTCCTTATAGGGATTGTGCTCATAACAGCAGGAGTTTTTACTAGGCAGCAATTTCTTCTCGCAGTTCCAATTTTGGCAATAAGCGCCGCATTTAGCGTTTGGAAAAAGAAGAAGGTTCTTTCCTTGACAATCGCCTCAATTCTAATTATTGCAATTTGCCTTCTTGAAGCAGGTTACAGGTTTGCGTCAACCCCTTTTATTTCTTATTTTCGAATCCCGGAATTAAGTCTTATCAAAGTAGAATCTCTCGCAAGCGAATCAATTATCGATTATTTGAAATGGTCAATAAGGCAAACCATAGCTCAAACTCTGCCTTGGTATTGGGGAGTCTACAAATGGCTGTCTTTAACAGTGCCGCATTTAAATTATCAAATTATAAATAGAATCATAATAGTCTCAGTCGTAGGAGTACTTCTAAGGTATTTCTTAGCCTTCCGTAACCGAAAATTTACCCAACAAGACGTATTGTTGACGTTTTTGATTATCGCAAGCCTTGTTTACTTTGCCCTCTTTTTAGTCTGGGATTACTTTTTCGTTCAAACTCACAATTTCCCATTTGGTTTTCAGGGAAGATATTTTTTTCCGCTCGTAGTTGCACATATAACGATTCTATTGCTTGGGCTTATGGAAATTGCCCGATTAATTTTAAAAGACAGGGCGTGGCTTTTGGCACCTTTACTTGTCGCGGCGATGATTATTTTTAATTGGGTTTCTCTGTTTACCGTTGCTTCCTCATACTACGGCACATCAAATCTTAACCTTTTTATAGATCAGGCCAGTCAGTACAAACCCGAAATCGTAAAGGGTAATGCAATCCTTCTTATACTGCTGCTATCAATTGTGTCCCAAATAATCCTCGTTTTAAATTTTTCTAAATTTACTCTCAAGCATCCTAAATGGCAAACAGAAAGGTAACCCTCGACGTTAAAAGAAATTTAGCAGTCATACTGCTTTTAGTTTTCGCAACTGCCCAATTCATTTTAATCCTGCGCCACAAAAATCCATACGTTTCAGACAGTTATTTTTATAAGCATACATACTATCAACTTAAAGGTTTAAGCTACGACGAGGCCCAAGCAAAAATCATTAGCGAAGTAGACCTGATAGCAGCGGACGAAATTACCAGAAATTTTTTTCAAAACAAGGAAACTTACGCTAATTCGTATTCATTTTTCCAAAAAAGACCCTTTTACCCTCTTACCGCGTATTTGGCAAGCCTATTTAATCTCAACGATTATTTATCTTTTCAAATACCCGTATTTACCGCTTATATCTTAAGCGTTATTCTTGTGTTCCGCCTGTCAAAAGAAGGACTGGGCTACTTTTTTGCTATCATTTCAACTGCACTTTTTGTTTCTTTCTATCCGTTTCTTGACAGTTCAACTTATTTTTTAACAGACACAATCGGTTTTGCCTTTTGGTTAAGCCAGATATTCACGATTTACAATTACATCAAAAGTAAAAAGAGCAAATGGCTTATATTCTTCTTTATCTCTCTCTCAATCTCCCTCTTAAACAGAGAGCAAAGCGTTCTCATGGCGCCACTACTTATGAGCGCTTTAGTCCTTCAAAAACTCCTCTTACTAAAAGGCGCGAGTCAAATTAAAAAATTGCTCTTTGTTTCCTTCATCCCAATAATCTTATTCATCACTGTCTCCTTTATGTTAAAACTCCCAAATATATACGACACCATCAGCTACACTCAAAATAATTACGGCTTGCGTTCAAACAAATTTACAGCGGAAGAAACTTTTAGGTATATGGCAAACGCGATTAAGATATCACATTATGTTTTTATAAGAGACATCGTCAGTCACCACTGGTGGTTACTCTTGTCCGCGCTGGCAGCAGTTAGTGCTTTGAGGTCTTTGGTAAAAGGGAAAAGAAATAATTTGGACATCCTTATTGTAAGCTCGGCCCTAGCTTCGTATCTGGCTATTTTTATCTATCCCGTTTTAAGTTACAGATATTTCTTGCCAATAGTTTTCGCTGTTTCATACTTCAGCGTAAAAATACTCCGAGATTATAATAAGGAAGTTATGTCAAAAAACAAATGAAAGCCAGGGAAGAGCTAGGCACTAAAAAAATTCTAGAGTTTGCGTTTTTTTCCTTTCTCCAACTGATTTATTGCCTCCTGTTTTTACCGCCTTTAAAAAAGATTTCCCTGGAGCTTTTGGGCGCCCGAATAGGGCAGGGGACAGTCATCATGAATGCCAAATTTTTCAACTTGCACCACAATGGACTTAAAGGGTTCAAAACGGGAAGAGATTGTTTTATTGCCGATGATGTCCTTATCGATCTTTACGACAACGTAACTCTCGAAGACCAAGTAACTCTGGCACAAAGAGTAACTGTGCTTACACATCTAAATGTGGGGTACAAAGATCATCCGCTTCAAAAGTATTTCCCGAAAAGATCAGAACCTGTAGTCTTTAAAAACGGTTGTGTAGTTGGCGCAAGTTCAACAATTCTCAGTGGCGTGACAATTGGAGAAAAATCCTTTGTTGCTGCCGCAAGCCTTGTAACAGAAAATGTGCCACCAAATACATTAGTTGGCGGAGTACCCGCGAAAATAATTAGGAAAATTAAATGATGATTCCATTCTATGAATCATTAAGGCCACTCATCCTGCCTTTAAGTCAGATAGACAGCCTTCTGCCAAAGCAAGGAACAATCGTTGAGCTTGGATGTGGTCAAGCAGTAATTGCAATCTATCTGGCAAAAAACAAAAAAAGAAAAGTAATTGGAGTCGACCAAGACACTTCGAGGCTTCCAAAAAATTCCACAAAAAATCTAAAGTTTATAAATGCCGATATCAGAACTTACAAATTGGAAAAAGCGGACGGGGTAGTAATATCAGATGTCCTTCATCATATCAGTTCAAAAGACCAAGAAAAAATCCTCCAAAACATTGCAAATTCTTTAAGAAAGGGCAAGATATTGATTATAAAAGAGATCGACACGGAAGAGAAAGTTAGAAGCAAGTTATCACGTCTCTGGGATTTTATCCTTTACCCTAGGGACCACATCGACTACTGGAGCTCGAGCGCCCTTAAGTCTCAGCTTGAGCGGTTAGGCTTCAGGGTTGAAATAAAAAGAACTATAAGACCGTTTCCGGCGTCAACCACCCTATTTATTTGTATAAAAATGTAATTTTTCCTAATAAATATGTGAGAAACTCATTTTTCATATGTACAAAAATTTAATCCGACATTGGCCACTATTGCTGATTGTAATTCTGGCATTTGTCTTAAGAGTTGTAAATCTAGAAAAACTTTTTTACTTCACATACGATGAATCTATACCTGCCTTCGTCGGAAGGAGACTGATTCTCACAAACCACATACCACTTATCGGGGGAGTAACACCCTTTGGATTCCACCTTGGACCATACTTTTACTGGCTCTTGGCACTGCTCTTATATATTGGCAAGTTAAATCCAATCGTGTGGGGAATTGCGGGGGCTCTTTTAGGAAGCGCCACAACTTTTATGGCGTATGTTGCGGGACAAAAGTTCCTGAACAAAAAAGCCGGCGTAACGGCTGCCGTGTTTTGGGCATTTTCTTTTCTTGCGAATCTGTACGACAGACACTTTTGGGCTTTGTCTTGGGGTCCAATTATTTCACTGATCGTGTTGTTTTCTCTTCATGGAATAATCAAAGGAAATTCAAGATTTGTTTATCCACTCGCTGTCTCTGTCGCTTTTGGTATCCACGCCGACCCTTCCAACCTCGTATTTGTATTGCTCGTTGGGCTGGTGTGGGCAATCTACAAGTTGCCAATTACAAGACACACGCTTCTTGCCACGAGCTTAATTATTTTCTCATTCCTTCCCCTTGTCGCTTTCGACCTTAGACATGATTTTGCAAATACTCGACCTATGATTTCTCATTTCAAAAACTTTTCAAACCGGCAGCCAGATCAAAAAACACTTTCACAAAGAGCGACTGACAACGCTATCATATTTCCCGCGGCCTTCGCGAGACTCGTTTATACTCTTGGAGACAACGAAGTCTCTAAACAATACTCATACTGTGGAAATTACGTCGCCGAAAAAACAAGAATTATTCCAGTGTATTTGATACTACTGGCATCATCCCTCCTTACCGGCTTTGCGCTTTGGGGATTCAACCAAAAAACCAAAAACCCCGCCATCTTTATATCAGCCCTTCTTCTCGTAGTTTATTTTCTTGGCATCCAACTTTATGGAACCCTTGCAAAAGCGGATATTTTTGAACATTACATTTCAGGGACTTTCGCGATTTTTCTTTTAATTTTGGCAAAGGTTGTAAGCAAATTACCAAGAAAGCTTTGGCTCGTCGTACTGGCAATCTTTGTTGGCGCTAATCTCTACAAGCTGTTAATTGCCACCAACTCGCATGGGCTAACACAAAAGAGAGAGGCAATAGAATATGTTAATTCCAGAGTAGGGGACGCGCCTTTCTCCCTAGAATCAGTTTCTACGTGCTGGAAATACAATGGCTACAGATACCTGTTTACAGTTTTTGGCAAAGAACCCGTCAAAAGTTACGTCGACCCAAATTTCGCTTACCTTTATGGAACGACGACAGTTTGGGAAACCCACCCCGGCACGGTAATCGCTTTTGTTACTCACGACTTTTCTGAGGAGACCGAAGAGTTTTATAAAAGATATGCGCTTTTAAAATCCCACGAGGTGAGTTCGGGAATCTTCGGTAATATAGAAGTTATAATGATGGATAACCAGATAAAATGGTTCGATGACATTAACACTAGTGTTAAACCGCCTTCTTTTGAACAACAGCGCTAAGACCGCATGCCACGGCCCTGAGTAATCGAAGGGGCTCTATATTAGGCCCGCAGTGTTTTGACGAGGACCGCAAGCTTTGCTTATACTCAACGAAGTAAATGCTGACAAAGTTTAAAAACCTTCTTTTCACAAAAACCGGCAAAGATACAGGCATAGTGTTAGCAGGAACAGTAATAAATGTTATCGCCGGAGGTTTATTCTTTGTGATTGCCCCTAGACTCCTTGGCCCGGGAGATTTCGGAATATTTTCAACTGTAGTCGGAACTTGCTTGCTCGCAGTTTCAATTTCAAGCTTTGGAATAGACACCGGCATATTAAAATTTGCTACCCGAACATCACCGAATGCGCCTTTCATCTTATCCGTTGCTCTGAAATCATATTTAGTTATCGGAGCGACAGTCGCGATCGTCGGGGTGTCTGTTGCGCCATTAATTGCGAACCTACTTGGAGAGCCACACATTACCCCTTACCTAAGAATTGGTTTTGCGGGAGTTATTTTTATTCTCCTTACTAATTTTTTTGTGGCGGCACTTCAGGCAAGACAAGAGTTTTTTAAAGCCTCGCTGATCACAATCAGCGCGAATCTGTCTAGGCTACTCGTTCTCGCAATAGGTGCTTACTTCTTCATGATCAATCTTTATTTTTTAACAGCACTTTATTTTTTTATCACCGTAATCTCGATTATTGTCGGCAAAAGCCAACTTTCTTTTAGTATTAAAAAATTCGACAAAAATATCGCTTCTGGTTTTTTTAAATACAATTCTTGGATTGGGGCCTCGATGGCAATCGCATCCATTCCGCTGGACAACTATTTTCTATTGAAATTTGCTGGTCCCACCGAGACAGGCCTTTACGCCGCGCCTTACAAACTCTTAACCGTCGCTTATCAGTTCGGAGGCAACTACACCAGTGTTTTAGCGTCGCGATTCGCGAGCATGCAAAGCAAAGAAGGCGTAATCATTTTTTCTAAAAAAGCAGCCATATTAATTGCTCTCTTTTCAATAGGGGTTCTCGGTTTGGCAATTTTGGCAAAGCCACTGATTCTGGTAGTATTTGGAAATAATTACGCGGGGTCAGTTAGAGTCTTTCAGATTTTATCAATCGGATTTATTTTTTTCTTCGCGTCTATCATTCCAAGTTCTATAATCCTTTACTATTTGGGCAAATCTAATATTTCATTCAGAATAACCGCACTTAGAGTCGGCGTTTTTATTTGCGCGCTCATGTTTTTGGTACCCAAATATAAGGCGATCGGAGGCGCTTGGGCTTTTACATTAAGCGAGGCCATAGTTTTCCTAACACTTTGTCTTTATCTTATTATCAATTTAGCTAAGCGTAAATGATAGATCTTACCATTCACTGCGTCGTCAAAAACGAAGAAAGATGGATTTGGTACGCCCTCTCTTCCGTAAAGGACATCGCAAAGCAAATCATAATTTATGATACCGGGTCTTCCGACAAAACAGTAGAAATTATAAGAACAATTAAAAGCAACAAAATAAAGTTCGAAGAGAAGGGAGAAGTAGACGCTGCGGGGCTTACAAAATTAAGGCAAGAACAGCTGGAAAAAACGAAAACGGAGTGGTTTTTGCTGCTAGACGGCGATGAAATTTGGCCGAAAGTTACCATAAGTGAACTCGCGACTGTCATAAAAAGATCAAAACCCCACGTTTGGGCTGGTGTAATAAGAGCATGGAACCCAGTCGGAGACGTATATCACTACCACCCAGAGTCAATCAGGTACCACTGGCCCTTTGCGCCCAAAAATTACGTCGGATGGGCAAATCTGCGCTTGATTAGAACGAAAGTTCCAGGTCTCCACGTAGAAGGCGATTATCCTCTCGAAGCATACAAAGACAAGACAAAAACGCCAATCCAAAACTACGGCAAAAAACATTTAGTATTCTTTAAAAATCGGTATTTCCACACGACTTACTTAATAAGATCATCAACTCGACAGGTAGACAAAGGAGTTCTCAATAGGGCGAAAAAAGGAAAACTGGAGTACGGGTTAAAATTCTCAAAAGATTTTAAATATCCTGAAACTTTTTACGAGAAAAGGCCAAGCACTGTAGGGGACCCTTGGGAGAAAAGATCTGCCTTAGAAAACACGCTTGCTCTCGCTCAGTTCCCACTCCGAGAAGCAAGAAGAAGAGTTCTCGACCTTTATAACCCCAAGCCTCGCTGAAGTATGGTCAAAGCTTTTCTGTTCATCACCATACTCTTTCATTTTGTTTTTCTAACCCAAACGAGGTTCACTCTGTGGCCAGAAATGGTCGTCTATCCTTATTTATTTAACCAGGGCTTCGAGCTTTACACAGAAATTATCAATCCTTACACGCCACTTTTAATCTGGGGCCTTGGTAGCTTTTCGCAGATATTCGGGTACTCTCCGATGCCATTTCAGATCTTAACCTGGTTAATCATTCTCTCTATCGACTTGTTAATTTTTAGAATCTCAAAAAATCTCTTCAAAAACTCAAGTAAAGCTTTGTTATCCACTGCCTTTTTTGCAATCTTGTCTATTCCTTTTTACGTAAACGGACTCTGGTTCGATCTAGTTCAAACGCCTCTCGTGCTATTGGCCTTTTACAATTTCTATAAATATTACGCTAAACCATCAGAAATTAAAGCTCTAGTAATCTCATCAATATTTTTGGCGATTGCCATTTTTATTAAGCAGCAAGCGGCGTGGCTTGTTATCTGGTTTGGCGTAATAATTCTGGTAAAGGAACGTAAACACTCGGAAAAACTTAAAAAGATTAGTGTATTGATTTTGACACCGGCAATTTTTCTTATTGCTTTTTTATTATTGTTTTATCTTCAGAATAATCTAGACGGATTCGCCAGTTGGTCTTTGCTATTCCCGATTTTTCAAGCACCAAAAATGCCAGGGTACGTTCTACTTCCTGACCATCAACAATTACTAATGCTCTTATTTCTTTTTTTTATTTTTATACCAACTTTATTCTCAAAAATCAGATTAATAACACTAACGGCATTACTACTGACCGTCTTTGCTTACCCAAGATTTGATTACTTCCACCTGATCCCATCACTCGCCATCCTATCCTTGTCGTTTGGTGAACTTGTAGCTATCAGGAAAAGCCGAGCGAATATATTTTTACTAATCGGCCTTATTTTTTTGTCGGCCGCAACTCTTAGGTATTTAAAAAGTAATTGGACACAAGAAGTCCGTTTTTTTGAAAAAAATATCACTGACACCGCGATAATCTTAAGCCAAAAAACGAAACAACAAGAAAAAATATATATCCAAAACGGTCCAGACCAGCTTCTCCCCTTGTCCGGCCGTATTCCCACAAAACCATGGGCGGACGAATTTCCCTGGTACCTTGAACTTGAAGGCCAACAAGAAAAAATATCAGCGTCACTAGAGAAAGAAAAACCCGAGTATGTAGTTTCAAAGCCATACGACACTGGCAGCATTTATCAGCTAGGGGCCTACAAACCAAGCCTAATAAAAATGTACATCGACGCAAACTACGAGTTCAAAGAAAAAATTTCAACGGATCTGATGCTCTTAAAAAGAAAATGAAATTAGAAACTCCTTTGTTTAAAATAATTCTAATAACCATAATCATTTTTGCCCCCTTTCTTTTTAGGCCCGAGTTAGTAACAGCAAAAGATAACGACTTAGGAAGAAGTTCCGTTCCGACCTTTTCGTTTATCAAAAGGTCAGTAGTCGAAGACCAACAAATCCCACTCTGGCGACCCTTACAGCTTATGGGCGAAACTTTTGTTGGCAGCCCAATTTCATCTCTTTTTTATCCAGCGAATTTAATATTTATTGCTTTCGAGACAAATCTTGCTTCCATATTATATCTAATGCTTCACATCGTCTTGGCGGGTACCTCCACATTCCTTCTTGCCAGGTCGCTAAAATTGTCGGAAGAATCGTCATTGCTGTCAGCTTTCATTTATGCGTTTTCCATAAAACTGTTAACCCATACCGCGGCTGGCCACATAACAATGGTCGCGGCGTTTTCATACTTTCCATTGGTAATGCTTAGCGTCAAAAAGTTAACTGAGAAACCAAATTTCAACTGGTTTTTAATCGGTTCTTTGAGTGGATCGTTTATGTACATGACCTTCCCCACAATTTTTTATTACACCGCTATTTTTATCGGTGTATACACTTCCTATGAAGCATTTCTAGTTCACAGCAAAAAGCGCACGAATCTAGTAACCCCTCTTCTCATGCTTGTAGTTGCTCTTCTTATTTCTGCAATATCCCTCCTGCCCCACATGGAATTTGGCCCTTTTTCAACCAGGAGCAGCTTAACAATCACAGACGTTGCTCAACCACTTTGGAACTTTAAAAAATTTATTTCCAGTTTAATTTTTCCCTATACCGATCTCGGCTCTTTTGACCACGAAGAATTGCTTTATTTTGGATTTGTTCCAATAACACTCGCGACGCTTGGATTCTACTTTTTAAGAGGCGCCCACAAACTCGCCCTAACCGTCTTTGGTCTGGTCTCGCTGTTGTTCGCGGCGGGCCTTTCCACGCCGTTTTTTTCAATTGCCTATAGTCTCTTGCCGTTTCTAAATTATTCTCGGATGACTACACGTTTTTGGTTTATTCCCACTTTGGCCGTCAGTCTTCTTGCTGCCTACGGCCTTGACAAGATAAAAAACAAAAAGATTGCATACTTGGCAATTACCTTATTTTTAGCTGAAAGCCTTTTTATTTCTTATCAAATGCTAAGTTCCATACCAAACCTAAATTCAGAGAACTCAGATTTATACAGGTTTCTGGTCCAAAATTCCAGTAATTCACGAACTTACTGCACATCAGGCTGTTTCAATCCTCAATACTTAGAAAAAAACAAAATATTGATTTTAAACGGAGAAAACCCAATTCAACAAGCAAGCTTTATCGATTTTCTTCAAAAGGCAGGAGGATATACACATAGTGAATTCGCAGTTATTTTCCCTCCCTATCAGGTATGGCAGCGGCAAAACCCCGCACAACCTAACGCCGAGTTGCTCGGCAGAGCCGGAGTGCAGTTTGTTGCTTCGACTTACGACCTTAACTCCGCCGATCTACGTTTCATAGACAAATTCGAAAATGTCTTGCTCTACGAGAACACAAAATTCAAGCCGGTTGCAAGGTTTACTGATTCGAATGAAAAAGTCGTAATCCGAAGATTCGCTTCAAACATAATAGATTTGGAATTCAAGCCCAGACCGTCTGATAGAGAACTTGAAATTGCTCAGAATTACTATCCCGGATGGGTTGCTTATTCGGCAAATGGAAAAGCAGATGTACAAGAGTCTGATGGTGTGTTTCAAAAAGTAAAGGTTCCAGCAAATTCTCAAAGTATTGAAGTAAAATATGAGCCCCGCAGCTTCAAGATAGGTGCTATAGTAACGGCACTTACGCTTCTTGGTTTCCTCTTCTACTTCTGGCATATACGCTTCAAGTCTCGTAGAATCTGATATAGTCGAAAATGGCAACAGTTACAATCTTAAGTTTCTTAGGCCCACAGTCACATTCAGTTTCATGAATGTGACGAGGACCGCAAAAACTTCACCAATATGCATAACATCGCTATCTTAAGTTTTTACTCGGGAGTGGTCGAAAGGGGCGTAGAAACTTTCGCATTCGAAATCGCACTAAGGCTATCGAAAAAGCATCAAGTAACCGTGTTTCAAGGCGGAAATCCTAAGCCTTTCCAAAAGTTTAAAACGACCCAGATTAAAGCCAATGCCAAAATCCCAAATGCCAAAAGGGGGGTGTTGGGGAAATTTTACCTAGATTATCAATCTCTCAAAGTCCTCGTCTTTTCGGCAAGAGCAATTCCCCTTTTTCTAAAGGGCAAATACGATTTTGTAATTTGTTTGAATGGGGGATGGCAAACGGCGATTTTTAAAATTGCCTCTAAACTTACATCCACGAAGGTGATAATCCCCGGCGAAGCGGGGATAGGATCAGATGACGCCTGGAACATTCTGTTTCACCCTGACTGTTTTGTTGCCCTCACAATGTCGCAATATGATTGGGCTAAAAAACTTAGTCCAGAAGTAAACGTAACATTAATTCCAAATGGCGTCGATCTTTCGAAGTTCAATCCCAAAGTGCGTCCAAGAAAAATAAATTTACCCAGGCCGATTGTTATTTGCACATCTGCATTGGATCCTCACAAAAGAGTGGATCAAACGATAAAAGCAGTCGCCCAGGCAAAGTTAAGCCTTCTGCTTTTGGGTGATGGCCAGGCGAGGGGTGCAATAGACAGTCTAGGCAAAAGGCTTCTCGGGAAAAATTACCTACGGCTTAAGGTTCCTTACAGTGAAATTCCTGCTTATTATCGCGCGGCAAACGTCTTTACTCTCGCATCCGAAACTGAGGCGTTCGGTATCGCGTACATAGAAGCAATGGCTTGTAATCTTCCCGTCGTCACAACTAGTGATGATTCTCGTGCGGAAATAATAGGCAGGGCGGGAATCCTAACCGACGTAAGCGACATAAAACAATACGCCAAGGATTTGGTAATTGCGACAAAAAGCAACTATCGAAATATCCCTTACGACCAATCCTTAAAATTCAGCTGGAATAAAGTTGCCCAGAAATATTCAAACCTTCTTGCGAACTTCCAGAAATGATAGATTCCCACGGGCATAAGCGGAGCTTTTCTGCGAATAAGCAGAGCTTGCGGTCCTCGTCTTCGACTGCGGGTCTAAAGCAGAGCCCTTCGATTACTCAGGGCCATGGCTTGCGGTCCTTACTCGCAAAGCGAGTTGCGGGCCTAAGCCCGTGGTCCTCTCTTTCTTCGCTTCGCGCAAGTAAAGTCACAGCTACCACCACGGCTGGAAGCCGTGTTCCTCGCTTGCTCGAAATAGACAAAAAAAGAATATCGCGCTTTCTTTCACAAAATTATCTTTTGATAGTAATTCTCGTATCTGCCTCAATAGTACTTTCGCTTAATATCAACAAACCTTTCTGGGGCCATCACGATTGGAATGGAGCGTGGTATTCAAATTTCGCCAGGAATTTTTTAAGATACGGATTAATCGAGACAAAATTTGGGTCTGTAATGAATACCGGGGTTGTATCCCCCGACGGTTTTCACTTTTTTACTCATTACCCACCGCTTCTACCGATACTTTTATTTCTAAGTTTCAGCACCTTTGGAATTCATGAATGGTCAGCGCGTCTTGTACCGTTAATCTTCACCCTAGCAACAATTGTTGCAATATACGCAATCGGCAATATATTTTTTAACAAAAGAATCGCTATTTTGGCTGCATTATTCTCCACTGTAATGCCAATCGTTATTTACTTCGGGAAAATGCCCGTTCAGGAAACCCTTGTTATTGCACCCGTTCTGCTTTCAGTGATTGCTTACTTCAAATTCTTCGAAAAACCAAATAGAAAGAATTCTTTGATACTTGTAAGCGCCCTTGTTTTTTCGCACCTCATAAACTGGCCCGCTTACTACGTAACACCTCTTTTCTCGGCTCACTGGATCCTCTTTTCGAAGAACAAATCGAAAAAGTTTACATTTCTCCTATTTCTGGCAATCAGCCTGATGATGTTTGGCGTCCACATGTTACATACGGCTTGGCTAACGCGAGACCTCATTGGTGGAGGATTGATTGACGTTCTAAAATTCAGGCTCAATATTGGCGAACAACTTATGGGTTATTCCCACACGAAATTCCTTGAACTCCAAGCAAGATGGATCACGGTTTACTTTACGAGGCCTATCTTGTTTTTTTCCGCAATCGCTCTCATCTGGATTTTTATAAACCTAATAAAAAGAAGATTTCCAAAAAAAACTCAAATACTTTTAATGCTCGGAATCTTCGGTGTCACGCACAATCTAGTTTTTAGAAATATGGCCTTTATCCACGATTACATGATTATCTATCTCTGGCCGTTTCTCGCGTTAAGCGCAAGCTTCGGTTTTTTCATCCTCGTCGAAAGATTAAAAATTCCCCGCAATGTCGTACCCCTGCTAATAGTGCTCGTCCTGACACTTTGCATACAGGAAAGGTTCGATTTTACAAAAGCGCTTATTCTAAGCAACGGATTTGTTGAAGGAGTCGAAGTGGGCAAGCTAGTAAATAGCAACACAAAGGAGGGCGAGCAAACACTCATTTTATCCGAAAGTTTTAAAGAAAACTACGAGGTGTTTATAAATTACTATTCCGATCGCCGCATCGACTACTATCTTCCTTCGGACGAAAATCTTCTCCAAGCTCGACTTTCCCAGCAAGATTACAAGCTCATGGTTGCAATGCCCCAGAGGGATACAAATGAAGCCACGTTAAAATTTTTACAAAGAAGTCATAAACAAACTAAAATAGATAATTATCTTCTTTTTGTAAAATGACAAATAAACTTGTATCCATAATCATCCCTACCTACAACGAAGAATTACTTATCGCAACATGCATAAACTCACTCAAAAACCAAACTTATAAAAACGTAGAAATAATACTTGTTGACGATGGTTCAACCGACAAAACAAAAGAAATAGCAAAAAGTCTTTCAACGAAAGTCATTACCCAAAATCATAAAGGACCCGGATCCGCGAGAAATCTGGGTGCATCAAAGGCAAAAGGAAAAATCCTCGTTTTTGTTGATGCCGACATGACATTTGAAAAAGATTTCATAGAAGATCTTATTTCCCCAATACTCAAAGGCAAAACTATTGGAACGTTTTCCAAGAACGAATTTAATGCCAATCAAAAAAACGTCTGGTCTGCCTGCTGGAACTTGAATAGGGGATGGCCAAAAGACAGGCTCATTCCCCCGGACTACCCAGACGAGGCGCCTGTCTACAGAGCAATTCTAAAATCAGAGTTTGATAAAGTTGGCGGATTTGACGCGACAGGGGAGTATACTGACGACTGGTCACTTTCAAGAAAACTTGGTAAAAAGTCGACACTAGCAAAAGGAGCAAATTATCACCATTCTAACCCCTCATCACTAAAAGAAGTCTGGAAACAAGCAAGATGGATTGGAAAAAACGAATTTATCACCGGCTCCCCCATTCGGAAAATAAGATCCTTAGTTTTTTATAGCTTTCCCATCTCTTTTGTAATAGGCTCGTACAAATCTCTTACACATTTAAAATTCCAATTTATAATTTTTAGACTTTATTATGATTTTGCAATCTTGGTTTCCGTTGTAAAATCATTTCTTGGCGAAAAAAAATCTAAATGATATTTGTAATCCTTGTAGCAGCAGTCCTTTTTCGTATTATTGCTCTTAACCAAAGCTTATGGCTCGACGAAGCGATTAATATCAACAACGCGATCGCGCTCGATTTTAAAACATTAATTTTAAATTACTCCCTCGGCGATTTTCATCCTCCACTGTATCACGCAATTCTGAAAGGCTGGATAATAATTTCCGAACCTCTGACACGGTTTATCGACTCAGAAGCCGTCTTTCGAATACCCTCGATAATTTTTGGCGTCCTCACGGTTTTTGTTACCTACCTTATCGCTAAAAAACTTTACGAAAAGAAAACAGCTCTAATCGCGGCAACTCTAATGGCGACGGCGCCTCTTCATATTTACTATTCACAAGAAGCAAGAATGTACGCGCTAGCCGCATTTTTAGCAAGCGCCTCTGTTTACTTTTTTATCTCGCTTGTCAAAAAAGACACATTAGGCAATTGGGTAGGATTCATGATTTCAACCACCTTGATGCTTTATAGCGATTACCTACCCTATCTTCTTCTACCTACATACGTTCTCTTCTTATTTATAAACAGAAAAAGAATTCCCCCAGGCACACTAAAATCGTTCGTCCCGGCATACGTTCTAGTTTTCATTCTTCTAATTCCATGGCTCTTGATTTTCCCCGACCAAATAAAAGGAGGTTTGTCTGCGGCTTCCTCTACTCCCGCGTGGGCGAAAGTGGTCGGTAGCACCGATGCCAAAAGTTTCGTAATCACATTCGTCAAATTCACGATAGGGAGGATTTCTCACGACAATAACCTAATCTATGCGCTGATTTTTGCACCCGTCGCTTTATACATTAGTTTCTTGTCAGCACTTTCTATTCTGCGTCAAACTAGTGCTAGAAGTTTCTTATGGTTCTGGTTTGCGGTCCCCATAATTGCAGCTTTCGTCCTTAGCTTCTTTATTCCCGTTTTTGCGTATTTTCGCCTGCTCTTTGTTCTACCAGCGCTCTACATAATTCTCGCGTCAGCAATCAACATTGTTAACTGGCCCAAATTAACCAGAATCTTACTCTTGCTTGCGTTGGCTATTAACATGACGGCCGCAACGATCTACTTCACAAATCCAAAGTTTCATCGCGAACACTGGAAAGAAGCAGTCAGTTTCGTGTCCGCGAATTCTTCACCAACGTCAGTAGCACTTTTTGAAGCAGGGTCATCTATGGCACCTTTTGATTTTTATAACAATGGACAGATCGAAGCAAAGGGCGCCATAAATGGTTTGAATGCTAAACCTGAAGAGGTGGAAGTGAAAGTCAAAGAAGCGACAAAAGGTAAAACGAAAGTATTTCTTTTTCAATACTTAACGCAAATAACAGATCCTCAAGGATTAGTTTTTAAAGAACTTTCAAGACAAGGTTTTGTCAATACTGGCACCAAAGATTTCAGTGGCGTCGGGTTCGTTTACGTCTTCGAGAAATAATATGAATGCTAAAAAAAATTTAAAAAAGCTCTTCGACAAATTTTTCTGGAAACAACATCCAGAAGCAGCCCTCAGGTACATGCCGGTAATTTCAGAAATTGAAAAAGCCAAACTGAAAGGCGCCAAAATCCTGGAAGTTGGCTCTGGAGCTCTTGGAATAGTACCTTACATTAAAAGAGAAATCGACGGGATAGACGTTGACTTCACTGGTACAAAATCCGAACTGCTGCATGAAATCAAGGGCACCGCGACCAAGCTTCCTTTTCGCAGAAATTCTTACGACGTCGTCATATCGTCAGATGTTTTAGAACATCTTAAAAAAGAAAATAGACCACAAGCAATTGAAGAACAAATAAGAGTCGCCAAAAAACTAGCAATAATCGTTGTACCCGTCGGAGAACTTTCAGAAGAACAAGACAAGGAACTGAGCGCGTACTGGAACAAGGTTTTTCAAAAAAGCGGCCACCAGTTTCTCCAAGAGCATATAGAAAACGGTCTGCCCCGAACAGACGAAATACTAGTAACAATCGACAAATCACTCAGGAGCTTAAAAAAAGAGGCGAAGGTAAAATCTTATCCGAGCCTTAACCTGGCAGTAAGAAAATTTTTGATGAAGACTTGGATTTCCAAAAATAAGTTTTTTTACTATCTGTATCTAAAAGGCTATTTACTCCTGATACCACTTTTAAAATTCGCTAACTTCGGAAACTGCTACCGCCGAGTGTTTGTGATAGAATTTCGCTAAATGAAAATAGGCATCGATGTATCCCAAATTGTTTATGGGACAGGCGTCTCGAATTACACTAAAAGCCTCGTAGAAAACCTTTTAAAAATAGACAACAAGAACGAATACGTCCTATTTGGATCTTCCCTAAGATCGAAAAAAAAATTAAAAGAATTCAAAGACAGCCTTAAGGATTACCAAAATGTGGAATTTAAAATTGCCTCAATTCCCCCCACGCTTCTAGAATTTGTCTGGAACAGATTGAGGGTTCTTCCGATAGAAAAATTTATTGGAGAAGTCGATATTTTTCACTCTTCTGATTGGACCCAGCCAAAAATAAAAAGCCCAAAAACTAAAAGAGTGACGACTATTCACGATATGGTTACTTATATATTTCCGGCGTCGCTTCACCCGAAAATCATTGCTGCCCAGAAAAGAAGACTCAAACACGTAAAGAGTGAAGTTGACGTCATCATCGCTGATTCGGAAACGACTAAGGACGACGTCACAAAATTCTTACACATTCCGCAGGATAAAATTAAAGTAGTCTATCTGGCGGCGTCTGGTGACTTTCAACCCCAAGACGACGAAAAAATAAATCAGGCTTTAGAAAAATATAAAATTAGAAAACCCTACATTCTGTCTGTTGCAACACAGGAGCCAAGGAAAAATATTCAAAAACTTCTCGACGTTTTCGAAACTATTCTCAAAGATAACCCTCAGTTCCACCTCGTACTAACCGGTAAGTACGGTTGGGGCTCGGGCTTCCATTCGCCGGAAAATGTAATTTGGACTAACTACGTATCTCAAGAAGATTTAGTCAGTCTTTATGCTGGGTGCAGAGTGTTCGTTTATCCTTCTCTTTACGAAGGTTTCGGTCTTCCAATTTTAGAAGCCATGGCCTGCGGAGCCCCCGTTGTCACTTCAAATAATTCCTCGATGGCAGAAATAGCAAAAGACGCGGCAATTCTAGTCGATCCAAGAAGCGAAGGACAACTCACAAGAGCTATTCAAATGGTAATAAACTTAAACATGGACAATTACCAAAAGATGGTAAGGGCAAGTCTCGGACGAGCAAGGCGCTATTCTTGGACTAAAACAGCAAAAGAAACCCTCGCGATTTACGAAGAGTTAGCCAAAGGCCCTGAGCTTGACACTCAAGCTCCAGATGCTTAACACTTGATACATGCTCATTGGTGTCGACGCGAACGAGGCAAATGTAAAAAACAGAGTTGGTTCCGGAACCCACGCATTCGAACTTCTTAAGCAATTCGCCGAGCTCGCAACAAGCAAACATCAATTCGAAATTTTTCTCAAGGAAAAACCGCTCGAGGATCTACCTAAAGAAAATCAAAACTTTAAATACAAAGTATTCGGACCCAAAAAACTTTGGACGCAATTTGCCCTTCCACTAAGACTTTTGGGTAACAAACCCGACGTTTTTTTCTCGATGACACACTATGGTCCGAGGTTCTCGAGAGTTCCCAATGTCGTTACAATTTACGACCTTTCATATCTACACTATCCGGAACTCTTCAATAAAGACGACCTTTACCAATTAAAATCTTGGTCCAAATACTCCATAGAGGGTGCCAAACACATAATTGCCATTTCCCAATCCACAAAAGACGACATTATTAAAAATTACGGAGTAAGCCCCTCAAAAATTTCCGTAACCTATATGGGTTACGACCAAAAACTATTTAAGCCTCAAAATAAATCAAAAATAGACAATATAAAAAAGAAGTACAAAATTGGCGGCGACTACATTATATTCGTCGGCACACTCCAACCGCGCAAAAACATAGAACGCCTGATAGAAGCTTTTGCAGAGGTAAATTCTAAAATTCCGGACGTTGAATTAATGATAGCCGGCAAAAAAGGATGGCTCTTTGAACCCATCTTTGAAAAAGTGAAAAAACTTAATCTGGAAAAGGAAATCATCTTTACGGACTATGTACCGGATGACGACCTGCCACCATTAATAGCCGGCGCTAAGGTTTATATCCTTCCTTCGCTTTGGGAGGGATTCGGTATTCCTGTAATTGAAGCTCAGGCATGCGGGGTTCCCGTCTCAGTTTCAGAAACATCAAGCCTTCCTGAAGTTGTTGATAAAAGCGGATTTACATTCGATCCCGAAAAAGTTCCCGAAATTACGTCAAGCCTTTTAGTTTTGCTAACCGATGACAAGCTTAGATCAATGCTGATAGAAAAGGGATTCAAAAACGTCAAAAGATTCTCTTGGGAAAAGTGTGCGAAGGAGACACTAAAAATTTTAGTATCTGTATAATAATAAGTACATGAAAGACCGAATGGGTCGGGAGCTGTCCAACCGTGAAGTAGCTAAAAAAGCCCAAAACAGGCTCTACAATTACTTTCTCGACCTCGTACTTCTCAAACTCAACATCATTACATCGTTTGTCCCCCTCCATTCTTGCAGGAAGTTAGCCTTCCGGCTAGCAGGTGTGAAAATAGGTAAAAATTCCTACATACATATGGGTACTCGTTTCTACAAACCAAGTGGCGTGACAATAGGAAATGGCACAATAATTGGAGACCACTGTTTTCTCGACGGCCGCGCGCCTCTGAAAATTGGCGACAACGTAGACATCGCTTCACAAGTTTTAATTTACAATTCCGAACACGACGTAAACTCCGAAGGCTTTGATCCCATTGAAGAGCCGGTAGAAATAGGGGACTATGTATTTATCGGCCCCCGAGCGACGATCCTACCAGGAGTCAAAATTGGCAAAGGTGCGGTGGTCGCAGCCGGTGCTGTGGTGACTAGTGATGTGAATGATTTTGAGATTGTCGGTGGAGTCCCGGCAAAAGTAATAGGGGAGCGTAAAAACCGTGACCCTCATTACAAACTCGGTCGGGCCAGACTTTTTCAATGACGCTACTGATCTTCTTCCTGACCGCCATTGTTGGTGGAACAGGCTCACCCCTCATTAAACACGCAGTCGAAATATTCCCCCCGATGTCGTTCATATTTTTAAGGGGAATATTATCAAGTATCCTTATTTTGCCGTTTGCTTACAAGGAAATAAAAAACCCGAAACCACACAAGAAACTACTTTTTATCTCAACCCTCCTTTTTGCTGCGAATTGGGTTTTCTTCGCTCTAGGGATTCAAAGGACTACCGTTCTAATGGGACAAGCAATCTATATTCCAACAGGCATAATAGTCGCAATAATAGGGTTTATATTCCTGAAAGAAAAACTCACCCGAGAGCAAATCAGCGGGTTAGTTATTACTTTATTGGGACTTTCGGTCCTAATTGTAGGTTCGGTTAAAGGTCAAGATTTGTCATCAGTCGGAACTCCGCTCGGTAACTTGCTTGTTGTGGGAGGTCTTCTTAGTTGGGCAAGTTTTACAGTGGTTTCCAGAAAGATCAGCGCATACTACAGTACTTTCGGCCTAACAATTATTAATTTTGCAACAACAGCAGTTCTTGCACTGGCAATCATGCCGCTTGTTGGTGAGAGTCCGACATCTATCCCTGTCAACTCAAGCTCAGTCGTCTCGATTTTGTCAGTCACTGCAGGAACAACTGCCTTCTTCCTCCTTTATCAGTACCTCATTAAAAATACTTCTGCTTTTTTAGCGTCCCTAGTTATTTATCCTGTTTCTGTTTTTGGCGCACTTGGGGGTATAATTTTTTATGGAGAAAAACTAACTCCTGCGTTCGTTACAGGAAGCGCATTAATCGTCCTTGGAGTTTTCACCGCGACATCGTATCAGTACGCTAAAAAATACATCAGATGGCCATTGATATATCGGTAATTATCGTCAACTGGAATACAAAGAAACTTTTAGAAGACGCGATCTCGTCCCTTTTTAAGTATTCAAAAGACGTCGCTTTCGAAGTCATAGTCGTCGACAACGGCTCCGAAGACGGAAGTATCGAAATGGTCAAGAAGAAATTCCCCAATGTAAAGTTAATCGAACACGGCTATAACGCCGGTTTTACAAAAGGAAACAATAGCGGGATAAAAGTCGCCAAAGGGAAGTACATTTTCTTATTCAATTCCGACGCTTACTTAATTGAAAACACGCTTAAAAAACTAGTCGAAAAAGCGGACAGCCTCAAAAACCTCGGCGCGATGGGGCCTCTCCTTCTAAACGAAGATAGAACAATCCAACAATCTGTCGGTTTCGACCCTCACCTTCCCCAAGTGTTCTGGTGGATGACCTTCATTGATGACCTTCCTGGCGGCTCACTGCTTAATCCCTATCATGTAGACCATGACAGTTTTTATAAAAAGGAAAGAGAAGTCGGATGGGTAACAGCGGCCGCGATTCTGCTACCGAAAAAGGTTATTAATAAGGTAGGAATGTTCGACGAAACCATTTTTATGTACGGTGAAGAGGTCGACTGGTGCTATAGAATTAAAAAAGCGGGATACAAGATATATTTTTCCCCAAGCACAAAAATGGTCCACATAGGCCGCGGCTCGATGGGTAAGGTTTCCAAAAACGCTATTATCGGGGAGTACAAGGGCATTGTCTATTTTTATAAAAAGCACAAAGGTTTTGTGTCTTTGCAAATAAGCCGTATGTTACTTAAAATAGGAGCACTGGCTCGAATTCTGATCTTCGGTGCCTTAGGCAGAAAGGAACTCGCCAAATTCTATGCGGAAGCTCTTAAAGTGGCTTGATGACCACATACTCGAATATCTCTCGCTAACTCTTCTTATCGCGCTTCCGCTTTACCCAAAAATTCCTCTTGCTGACATTTTGCCTGGCTACATCGTGAGAATCAGGCTCGACGACCTGCTTGTCGCCCTTGCCTTTGGTATTTGGCTGATCTGGCTCGTAAGAAGAAAAGTCACGCTCAAAGGTAATCCCTTATTCATCCCGATCGCGATTTACCTTGTAATCGGCCTCCTGTCATCTCTTTCCGCGATCTTCATTACAAAAACCGTCCCCATGGAGCAACTGCACATCTCGAAGCTTTTTCTCCACTACGCGAGAAGAATTGAATATATTTCTGTTTTCTTTATCTTTTTCTCTTCAATAAAATCGCTTACTCAGATTAAAAAATATGTATATCTCTCAGCCCTCGTCCTTTTGGCTGTTTCTATTTACGGGTTTGGGCAAAAGTATCTATATTGGCCCGCGTTTTCAACAATGAATAAAGAATTCTCGAAAGGTATAAAACTCTATCTGTCCCAACACGCGAGAGTTCTCTCGACTTTTGGTGGCCATTATGACCTCGCCGCGTACCTCATGCTCGTTCTAACCATATTTATACCTCTTGCCACAGTTGTTAAAAAATGGACCCACAAAATTCTCTTTTTGCTTGTAAGCCTTGCCGGTTTTTGGTTAATGATTCTAACTGTTTCAAGAACATCCTTTGTCGCGTATCTAGTCAGTATAACCGTTGTTTTTGGGATTCTAGCTTTTAAAAAAGGTTGGCTTTGGGCAGGCGCAATGTGGTTTGTGGTAACAATTTTTTCCTTAACGATCATGCTGTCTTTTGGTGACCTTTCAGACAGGTTCGCCCATGTTCTCAAGCTTGACAACCTAAGCGCGTCCTCACTACTTAAACCTGTAAAAGACGCGCCCAAGGGGAATGGAATTGCATATCTGGATGTTGTCGCGCCCAAATCTGATACTCCTCCTTCTACCGAAAAGCCAGGAGTCCAAACCGCGAGACCCGCGGACGTTACGGAAGAAATCCCAGAGGACGGTTATGGGGCAACGGGACCCGCAAAACCCAGAGTTTACTCGCAAACAGCGGTTCAGTACGATCTATCGACTGGAATTCGTTTAGACTACACGTGGCCTCAAGCCATTAAAGGATTTCAAAGGAATATCCTTCTTGGATCTGGTTACTCAACGCTAACCAAAAGTAGCATCGAACAATTCACAGAAGCCGAATCCACGGACAATGACTTCCTCAGGACGCTAGGCGAAACCGGCCTTTTGGGATTCCTTGCTTTTTACGGATTGATCGTTTTTGCAATTTACTACGCCCTCGTAAGATTTAAAAATATTAACGACCCGTTTTACTCGACAGTTGTCGCGGGAACCGTGGCGGCCATAATTGGTCTTCTTGTCAACGCGCTCTACATCGACGTTTTCGAAGCCTCTAAAGTCGCCTATACTTTTTGGATTTTAGTTGCGATCCTCATCGCGACAGCGAATCTGGCATCTTCTTCAAAAAACACAAAAGCACCAAAAAAGGTTAAGTGAAAACCATAAGCAAACTTTCAAACTTAAGTTTCCTGGCAATTGGCTTGATATTAATAATCGCCTTCGGCGTCCGCCTTTATAAAATCGACAGACCAATCGCGGACTGGCATTCATGGAGGCAAGCAGACACGGCAAGCGTTGCCAGGAATTTTGTAAAAGAAGGCTTTAACCCCTTTGTCCCAACATACGACGACATGTCTACTCAGGCAAACGGACTCGATAACCCCAACCGCTACAGATTTGTGGAATTCCCCATTTTTAACTCGGCAGTTGCTGCGGTTTGGACAATATGGGGAGTAAACGAAATGTACGCGAGGCTTACTACGGTTGTGATAACGGTATTTTCGACCCTCCTTCTTTATTTAGTAGTCAGACGTTTTTCCGGCGAAAAAATAGCCCTCTTGGCGGCTTTTTTGTTCGCCACTCTTCCGTACAACGTTTTTTATTCGTCAACGATTCTGCCCGCGCCCTTAATGGTAATGGGGCTTCTTGCCCTTTACTGGTCATTTATCAATTGGATGAAGACAGAAAAAATTATTTGGGCAGTTGCCTCTGTAATTTTTGCCAACATCGCCATTCTGACTTGGCCAATTGCGCTTTTTTTCATGTTGCCAATCATTTATCTGGCATTTAACAAGTACGGCCTTTCGGCATTTACCAAAGTAAGCTTATGGATTTTTGCCCTGCTTTCAATTGCGCCTTTTATTGCTTGGCGCGTCTGGATGATGAGATTTCCCGAAGGCATTCCTAACTTTCGCTTTCTAATAAACGAAAACGGTATAAGATTCAAAGGCGCTTTCTTTCGCTGGATTATTGTCGAAAGATTAGGGAAGCTTATCTTAACTGTTGGTGGTTTTACATTTCTCGTTATTGGAGTCATCAAAAAACCAGGCCGCGAAAAGTTGTTTTATTATGCTTGGCTGCTTTCGTCAGTGCTGTATGTGACTGTTTTTGCTTCCGGGAACGTCAGACACGATTATTATCAAGTTCCGCTTATTCCGATTTTCTGCATCTTTATGGCGATTGGTATACAAACTCTATTGACGCTGCCGTCTCAATATTTCAATAGAGCAATCGGCGCGACCATCGCCCTAGTGTTGCTTCTGACTATCTACGCCTTCGGATTTTTCGAAGTGCGTGGTTTTTACTGGATTAACAAACCCGAAATAGTCGAAGCCGGAAGAGCGGTTGATCGTCTATTGCCGAAAGACGCGACAGTAATCGCGCCATACAATGGCGACGCGGCGTTTCTTTACCAAACAAACCGTCATGGTTATCCGATAACAGACAGACCTCTCGAAAAATTTATCGAACGAGGAACAAAATATCTCGTTTCTGTCGACCCAAATGACGCCGGAATTAAAAACCTCGCCGAAGATTGCAAGACAATCGCGAAAACCGAAACTTACGTAATAGT